>JANTGY010000074.1 GCA_024762695.1 Anaerolineae bacterium | reverse complement strand
TGCCGCCGTTAATGTCGTCTTCCCATGATCGATGTGTCCGATCGTTCCGATATTTGCGTGTGGCTTCTCGCGCACAAATTTTTCTTTGGCCATTTTTTTCTTTCCTCTTTACCAAACTCAATATAAAACCAATCAATAAATGATGAATCGCTTTTAACGGCCGCCTTTCATCACAGTTTGAGCCATTTCATCGCTGACCGGCGCATAATGCTCAAACTCCATCGTAAATGTGCCCCGTCCCTGAGTCATCGAACGCAAGCGGGTCGCATAACCAAACATTTCCGACAAAGGAACGCGCGCTTTAATGGACTGAAGCCCCTCAGAACGCATTTCCATCCCTTCAATCGCCCCACGACGGGCCGAGAGATTGCCGATCACATCGCCTGTATATTCTTCCGGCGCTATCACTTCAACCGACATGATTGGCTCCAACAAAACAGGGCGGCCCTTCTGGGCGCCTTCTTTCAAAGCCATCGAGCCAGCGATTTTGAACGCCATTTCCGAAGAGTCTACCTCGTGGAACGAACCATCGTAAAGCGTAGCCTTAATATCCACCAGAGGATATCCAGCTAGAACACCGCTACCCATAGCTTCTTTAATACCAGTCTCTACTGGACGAATATATTCTCTGGGCACCCGTCCGCCTACAATCCCATTTTCAAAAACGAAGCCAGACCCGGGTTCCAGAGGTTCAAGGCGCAAAATAACATGCGCGAACTGTCCCTTACCACCCGTCTGGCGCACAAAACGCATTTCGGCTTTTTCAACGACTCGCGTAATCGTTTCACGGTAAGCTACGCGCGGTTTACCAACATTAGCCGCCACTTTAAACTCTCGCAGCATCCGGTCAACCAAAACTTCGAGATGTAACTCGCCCATACCATACAAAACGGTCTGAGAAGTCTGTTCATCCACCTTCACCTGGAATGTTGGGTCTTCTTCGGCCAAAGCGCGCAAAGCAATGCCCATCTTATCTTGATCGGCATTTGTTCTAGGCTCGATAGCTAAAGAAATCACCGGTTCTGGAAAATCTATAGATTCCAGAATAACAGGAGACTTCATATCACAAAGCGTTTCCCCTGTGAAAGTTGTCTTCAAGCCAAGCGTTGCGGCAATATCGCCAGCCCGAACTTCTTGCAAGTCCTCACGACGATCAGCGTGCATACGCAAAATACGACCGATTCGCTCTTTGCGGTTCTTAGCGCTGTTCAAAACCGAATCGCCAGTACGCAAAACACCAGAATAAACTCGGAAATAAGCCAACTTACCAACATAAGGGTCGGTAACAATTTTGAAAACAAGCGCCGCCAACGGCTCATCATCGCTTGCAGAGCGGGATTCTTCCTTATCTGTAAAAGGGTTGGCTCCCTTAATGGGCGGCACATCTAATGGGGAAGGTAAATAATAAACGACGCCATCAAGCAAGCGCTGTACACCTTTATTCCGCAATGCTGTGCCACAGAAAACAGGCGTTACCTGCCCTTTAATTGTGGCCGCACGAAGGGCGACACGCAATTCATCAGCAGAAATCTCTTCTTCGTCGAGATAGCGAAGCATTAATTCGTCATCTGTTTCGACGATGCGCTCAATAATTGTTTGGCGCGCACCCTCTGCATCAGCCATCACTTCTTCTGGGACAGCCACGACCTTAGGCTCAGCCCCTAAGTCGTCATCGTCCCAGATGTAGGCTTCCATTGTTAAAAGATCAACAATACCGCGAAAATCAGCTTCCTGGCCAATAGGCCATTGCACTGCGATGGGATTGGCTCCCAAACGCTCGCGGATCATGCCAATGGTACGCACGAAATTCGCCCCGACTCGATCCATTTTATTTACGAAGCAAATGCGAGGCACATTATAATCATCCGCTTGCCGCCAAACAGTCTCCGATTGCGGCTCAACGCCCGCGACGGCATCAAAGGCAACGACGCCGCCATCTAACACGCGCAAACTTCGCTGCACCTCGGCTGTAAAATCAATATGTCCAGGCGTATCAATGATATTAATTTGATGATCGCCCCAGTAAGCGGTAGTAGCCGCCGATGTAATGGTGATACCACGCTCCTGTTCCTGTTCCATATGATCCATCGTCGCGGTGCCCTCGTGGACCTCGCCCATGCGATGAATAACACCTGTGTAATACAGAATGCGTTCAGTTGTCGTGGTTTTGCCGGCGTCAATATGGGCAATAATGCCGATATTTCGCACACGCTCCAAAGGATAACGATCAGTCATGACTAATACCAGGCCTAAAAGCGGAAGTGCGAGAAGGCGCGATTTGCCTCGGCCATGCGATGTGTATCATCACGCCGCTTCACGGCTGCACCTTGATTGTTGGCTGCGTCCATAAACTCGCCAGCCAGCTTCTCTGCCATAGAACGGCCCCCACGGCTGCGAGCCGCCGCCAAGATCCAACGCATGGACAACGAAATCTGACGATGTCCATCAACTGGGATCGGTACCTGGTAAGTGGCGCCGCCAACACGACGGGGCTTAACCTCGACACGCGGCATAACGCTTTCCAAAGCCTGTTCAAAAACCTCGATAGCAGGGCGATTACCACGCTCTTCAATCAGCGCAAAGCTGTCGTACAACACACGCTGTGCCGTACTCTTTTTACCGCTCTTCATCAAGCGATTCACAAACATAGACACATGCTCGTTGTCATGACGCAGATCAGGCTCAACAGCACGCTTTTCAGGACGATAACGTCTTGGCATTTTTCAATCTCCTACCGCTAATTCAAGCGTTACTTTGGCGTCTTGGCGCCATATTTAGAACGGGCCTTCTTCCGAGCGTCTACGCCGTCAGAGTCCAACGTACCGCGAACAATATGATATCGCACACCGGGCAAGTCCTTAACCCGACCACCACGCACTAAGACAACCGAGTGATCTTGCAAATTATGCCCTTCGCCAGGGATATAAGCGGTGACCTCAATATGGTTGGTCAATCGCACACGAGCAACTTTACGCAAAGCCGAATTCGGCTTTTTAGGCGTCATTGTTTTGACTTGTGTACAAACGCCACGCTTTTGGGGCGATCCTTTCGACTGAAGCACGCGGCGTTGTTTGAACGTATTAAATGTCCACTGCAACGCTGGCGCCTTACTTTTCTTGGACTTCGTCTTGCGCCCTTTACGCACAAGTTGGTTTATCGTAGGCACGCTAACCCATCTCCTTAATCAAATTTACGACGCCCTTGTAAACGGCCGTCTACACCACATCTTTATAAAATAACTCAATCAACTCTCAATAAGTTGAAACTTACCGACAAATGGAGGCCATCGCAGTTGTGCAAACTCGATGGCCTCTAAGAAAGAACAGTATTAAATTGGTAACTACTAGTTACCTGACTAAGTGTCGGCAGACATACGAAGTGAAATTTTATCACAAACCCTCGCATTGTCAAACAATACGGGGCATTTCAGGCCAGCAATCCCGTTGCGAATCAGAGCGCAGCCAACATTCGGATCAACGACGATTACGCACCAAATCCATCAACCCGCCCCCAGTCCAACTACGTTGGCGTTTATCGTCTTCCTTACCAAAACGTATAACGTCGCCAGAACCTGTAACAGCTTCCACAGCTAAACCCAGACTTTGCAATTCCTTCACCAAGACCCGGAAAGATGCGGGAACGCCTGGCTCGTCAATCGGCTCGTTTTTGACAATAGATTCATAAGTCTTGACGCGCCCTTGCACATCGTCAGATTTAATGGTCAACATCTCTTGCAGCGTGTAAGCCGCGCCATACGCTTCCAAAGCCCACACTTCCATCTCGCCAAAACGCTGACCGCCAAATTGAGCTTTACCGCCCAACGGCTGCTGTGTAACCAGTGAGTATGGGCCTGTAGAACGCGCATGCGCCTTATCTTCAACAAGATGCGCCAATTTGAGCATATGAACAACGCCGACAGTCACCGGTTGATCAAACGGCCGTCCTTTTTTCCCATCAAATAAACGTTCCTTTCCGACCGTTGGCAGAGGGATATGCGTTGCCATTGTAATTTGCGACGCCAAATCTTGCAATTCAGACAAATCTGTTGTCTTAGGATCGACGCGAACAGCATCTGGTAAGAGTTCGTCATACTTTTCCAGCATGTGGGCAAACCATTCCCGCGTACAAACGTCAACCGCAGCCTTGTCACAAGGCTCCCAATCTGCTTTTCTCATCATTTCAGGAGAATCCGGCAAAATATCCGTCGGTTCCCAACCACGCTGGCGCAACCATTCACTAGCGACAGCTTTGCGTGCATACTCACGATCCGTATCCAATCGCTCAACTGCGTAATCCATTTCGCCTAACCACGCCGATATGAACAAACCGCGCGCCTCATCGTCATTTTCCAGAGATTCCAGATTGTAATCCGCTTCTTTAAGCCAATCCCAAGCCCAATCAGTCGCCACCTGCCAGGAATGTTCAATCAGCCAGGCCCGCGCCAATTCAGCAGCGATCTCATTTTCATTTGCTCCATCAAAAACAGGCGTAATGGCACGGAATCCCAAGCGATGGGCCGCCCATCCCAGATGCGCTTCCAACACCTGGCCGATATTCATACGGCCGGGCACACCCAGCGGGCTTAAAATAATATCAACCGCCTTACCATTATCCAAATAGGGCATATCTTCAATGGGCACAATCTTGGAGATGACGCCTTTGTTACCATGACGACCGGCCATTTTATCGCCTGCCGAAATTTTACGTCGCTGGGCAACGCTAACACGCACCATCGTTTCCACGCCAGCTGGCAAATCGCGGTCATGTTGACGGGTGAAAACATGTACATCGACCACCTTGCCGCGTGCGCCATGCGGCAAACGCAAGCTAGAATCCTTCACCTCGCGCGCTTTGTCGCCAAAGATGGCGCGGAGCAATTTTTCTTCCGGGCTTAATTCTTTCTCGCCCTTAGGCGTTATCTTACCGACAAGAATATCATTCTCATTCACATCGGCGCCGACGCGGATAATGCCGCGTTCGTCCAAATCTTTAAGCGCATCCTCGCTAACATTGGGGATGTCGTAGGTAATCTCTTCTGGCCCTAATTTCGTGTCGCGGGCTTCAACCTCATGCTTTTCAATGTGCACAGACGTAAAATGGTCGCGCCGGACCAAATCTTCGCTAACGATAATTGCATCTTCGTAATTACCGCCTTCCCAAGAAAGGAAAGCAACAACCACATCTTGCCCTAAAGCTAGCTCGCCATACTCAGTTGAAGAGCTATCGGCCAAAACATCATCGACCTTGACACGCTGCCCTTTAATGACAACCGGCCGTTGATCGATACAAGTGCTTTGGTTAGAACGGTTGTATTTACGTAAATTGTAGGTGCGCGGACCATCCGCTTCCATTACGACAATCTTATCGCCAGTAACGCTACTAACTTCTCCGTCTGCTTTGGCTAACACAATCTGCCCAGAGTTATGGGCGGCTTGCAGCTCCATGCCGGTGCTGACAATGGGCACATTAGGCTGGAGCAAAGGCACAGCCTGACGCTGCATGTTCGATCCCATGAGGGCGCGGTTGGCGTCATCATGTTCCAGGAATGGAATGAGAGCCGCCGAGATGCCTACAATTTGGCGTGGGGCCACATCCATAAAATCAACGCGCTGTACAGACGTAAAGCGGAACTGTTGATTGCGGCGGCTGGAAACACGCCGTTGAATTAACTGGCCGCGCTCATCCAATTTGGCGTTGGCCTGGGCGATGGTGTAGGGGTCTTCTTCATCGGCCGACATGTAAACAATGTCGTCGGTGATGTACGGCCGTACCGCTACTTGCTCAATACCGGCCGATTTAATGGCGGCGGCAAGCTTCTTCGTAATGGTCTCCTCGGAAGAAACGATGATTTCGCCAGTTTCGGGATTCACGATATTCTCGAAGGCGTCATGCCCTATTAATTCATCGCTGTCGCCCGCAATACTGTTAAGCACGCGACGGTATGGCGTTTCGATGAAGCCATACTTATTGACACGGCCGTATGCCGCCAACCGACCAATCAACCCGATATTCGGCCCTTCCGGCGTCTCAATGGGACAGATACGGCCGTAATGGCTATGATGCACGTCGCGCACCTCAAAACCAGCCCGTTCACGACGTAAACCGCCAGGCCCAAGCGCCGACAACGTCCGCTTGTGCGTCAGCTCCGACAGCGGGTTTGCCTGTTCCATGAACTGGCTCAACTGCGAACTGCCAAAAAACTCGCGCACCGCTGCCACAACCGGGCGAATGTTAATCAATGAAACCGGAGTCACATTCTCATTGCCGCGAATCGACATCCGCTCGCGCACCACCCGTTCCATACGGCGTAAACCCACGCGTAATTTTGCCTGGAGAAGTTCACCTACCGTCTTAACGCGACGATTCCCCAAATGATCAATATCATCCGGGACTTCTTGGCCGTTGTTAATTTTGATCATGCGCCGGATCAAGCGAACTAGATCATGCTGGGTTAAAGTGCGATGTGTCAATGGCACAACATCATGCAAAGCCAACCGTTTGTTCAGCTTATAACGGCCAACCGCCGCTAAATCATAACGGCGCGGATCGTAAAGCTGTTCTTTTAAATACTGCGTAGCGTTATCCAACGTCGGCGGATCGCCAGGACGCATCCGCTTGTAAAACTCAATGAGAGCCTGCTCGGCAACCGGCTTCCCTTCATCCCAATCCGGCTCTTGTTCCAGGCTGCCCTGAATGTATAAATGCTCGCCATTGGTATCGACATCTTCAAACAACGCCAAAATTTCTTCGTCGCTGCCATCTTTCATCAGCGGATCGCCCAGGCCGTCATCAACGGCGGCCATGGCGCGGAGGAATAAGGTTATGGGCACTGTCCGTTTACGGTTAAACTTGACGGTGATATAGTCGGTTTTGCGCGTTTCAAACTCCATCCAGGCGCCGCGATCGGGAATCAGTTTTCCCATTGCCAACGGCCGTCCCGTTGTACGCTCGTCTACTACATCAAAATAAGCGCCAGGGGATCGGATAAGCTGGCTGACCACCACCCGCTCCGTACCGTTAATAATGAAGGTGCCCGCCGGGGTCATGAGAGGAAAATCTCCCATGAAAATATCCTGCACAATGGGCTGATCCAAATCAGCGCTGTAAAGCAGCGCCCGCACGTGCATCGGCGCCGCATAGCTCATATCCCGCTCTACGCATTCTTCAACGTTGTACTTTGGCTCACCAAACCAATATTTGAGGTCAAACCCTTCTACTTCAGGCCGCTTACTGGGGAAAAAGAGGCGCAGATTCCCCTTATAACTTTCAATCGGCGAGATCTCATTGAACAACTCGGATATACTTTCAGAAATAAAATGCTCAAAAGATTCCAATTGAACATCAATCAATGTGGGTAATTCTAGCGGACGGGTTGTACGCGCGTAACTTTTGGTTGGAAGTTTTGCCATCTAAATTTCACCTAATCCTTGAAAACAAACGTGGCTGTTAGCTTTCTTAAGAATATCTTGCGCTGCCAAGCAAGAAAATAGGCTTGACACAAAGAAAGGGCGCAACGGCTCGGTTGCACCCTGCCAGCATCTTTGTTATCAAGCTGCCATTCCCTTAATTGGAGCTCCTTGTCTTAAAAGCTTTACCTAACAAGCGAACGGATATTATATGAACCTACTTCTATCTTGTCAAATTTTTATAGAGGTTAATAATCTGATTAACGGCCGTTTCCCAACTATACACATTTTCTGCCCGCAAACGCAGTTTTTGGCCCAATTCAGAGCGACGGGCTGGGTTGTGCAGCAAAGCGGTAACGGCAGCGGTAAAGGCGGCCACATCGCCCGCCGGCGCGTAAACCCCCAGGTCGGCCAGATATTCGCGGTGTACGGCCGTATCATAGGCCACAACCGGCTGGGCCAACGCCATATAATTCAGGAGTTTACCGCTGCCCTCTGTGCTGGATAACTTGGGCGCCACGCCAATATCGCCCAGCGAAAGATATAACGGCGCGACGCGGTACTCCACCTTGCCCGTAAACGTCACACAATCGGCAACGCCTAATCGATTAGCTTTTGCCCGATAATGTGCAACATTGGGATAACCCATGATCAAAAAATGAACATTTTCACCCGCTTGCTTTAGCCCCAAAGCTGCTTCCAACAAATGGGGAATACCTTGATAATCAGTGAGCAAGCCGAGGTAAGCCACAATAAGACGGCCGTCAGGAATGCCCAAACGCCGCCGCAGCGCCTGTTTTTGCTCTGGCGAGAAATGGTCGGCGTCAAAACGATGGGTGTCGGCGCAGTCAGGCAGCGGATGGATGCGCTCTGGCGCCACCTGGAATTCATCTTGCAGCAAACGCTGGGCGCGGATAGAGCTGGTCAAAATGGCCTGGGGCAGCCGGGCGCAGATAAATCGTTCTAGCCGATGGGCTAACGCATAGAGACGGCCGTCCCGATCCAAAAAATTATGGTCAACCATCTCCGCTGTCAGGCTGCCCTGAAAATCAAATACCAGCGGAACCCGCAGCAGCCGGGCCAACACGCCGCCGATAAGCGCGCCCTCGTGCATGTGTCCATGAATCACATCGGGACGAAAACGCAGCCCTTCCACCAAAGATTGCACCGCCAGATAAACGTCAAAAGCCAGCTTGTGGCGCGAAGAGCCAACCTCGTAATCGGTGCGCCAGGGCAGCGGCCACGTGCGCCGGATGTCCAGGCCGGGCATATCGCTTCCTTTATAATAGGTTACGATTGCCACTTCATGCCCCATCGCCTGAAGATGGCGCGTTTCTTCCAGGATGCGGATATGCCCTCCGTAATCGGAAAAAAATGATGTGGGGGCGATCATGAGGATGCGAAACGGCCGTTCCCCCCGCCCTGCCGACTTTTGCGCCATCCGCCCGCCTTACTCCTTTTTCTTGCGACCCCCGCCCAGGAAGCCGCCAAAAAATTGTCCAGTCAAACTAATGGGATCCATGTCCGGCCCTTTATCTTCAATCCAATCATTCTTGGCCCGATCCAGCAGCCATTTGTACCGCTCTTGTTCTAACGCTTCCAGCCGCGCCGTCAACAATTCTTCCTCGCCTTCATACACCCATTGACGCACTTGCTTCATCTCTTCCATCAGCGTGTTTAGCCAATGCAAAGTCGCTTCTTTATCGTTGAGGGCCAGCCGCGCCACATCGGCGGCGGCCGTCAAAGGCAGCGTGGTCAAAGCAAAGGGCAAATCGGCAAACCGCAGCATATCGCGCCAGCCGGTTGATTTTTGGACGGTTCCAAACAAGGCGGCGGCCATCAAACCGGGCAGCGTTTCCGTGCCTTGCACCAAATTATCGAACTCGGCGCTGTCCACGAAATAAGGAACTGCCCCCAATAAACGACCCAGATTAACGGCCGTATCCACCGCCGCCGGTTCCAAATCCACCGAAGGCATGAGGCAAAAAACGCCGTTCTTGAACAAAGCGGGGTCGGCCAAATTCGTGTCGGGACGGCCGTCCAACAACGCCGACGCCGCCAAAACCAAACTGCCGCCCACATAATGCCCCTGCTTCATGTATTGCTGCGCCCATGCCAGCCCCGGCCCCTTTAAGCCGGATAAATCCACGACCAGCGTATGGTCTTGAACCATCTCGCCCACAACTTGCAGCGTCGTTTCCAACTCCGAAACCGGCACAGCCACCACTAAAATATCAGCGGCGGCGGCGGCGCGACCCAGGTTGCGTTTTACCTGGTCAACCGCTTTAATCTCAACAGCCGCCTTGCTCAACTTGTCGTCGCGATCATGTCCAATGACGGTCAAATCCAGGGTTGATTGTTTTAAGGCCAAACCGATGGAGGCGCCCATGCGATCCAGGCCGATGATGGTGATGGTTTGTGCTTTCATAGCTTTACTCCGTTTTGTGTTTTGCGTCTTACGTTTTGCGTCTTACGTCTTACGTTTTACGTCTTACGTCTTGCGTCTTGCGTCTTGCGTCTCGCGGCAAGAATGTTTGTTGTGTTTTAATTTTGATCGTCCGCCCATTGCAGCAAGCGGAGGAGGTTGTCCTCTGAGGAGACGGCCGTTGCCAACAATTTATCCTGGTGGCGGCGAATGAGGGCGACAACGAGAGGCTGGCTGCCAGCTTCCTGAGCCATCTCAGCCCCCCAGTCGGGATGTTGGGCTTTGACGACGAACGGCCGTCGCCATCCCTGCGCTGCGCCTTGCCCCCAAACGGCCGTTTTGCCCGGCGCTACCTTCTGCGCCAACACAATCAATGACCGCTCCCAAACGGACAACGGCGCCCGCGTTTTGCCCACATCATGCAGCAAAGCGGCCGTTTGCAGTTCCGGTTGGGTATGTCCCGCTAATTGTAGCGTGCGGAAAACCGCGTAGCTGTGCTGCTGGTCGCTCAGAGAAAATCGGCTGAATAAGGCGGCTTCCGGGGGCGTGAGTACGGCCGTTATCTCCGCCAAAGCTGCATCCGGCAACGGCCGTGCCCGTAAAATACGCCAGAATTGTCCCAGCCGATATGCAACGCTCATTTACAAACCAGTCAACAGCGGGCGCAGGTACCCCATAACAGGCGAAATAAACAACGACACCACATCAAACCCCACCATTGGTAACAAAAATACAACAACTAAAAATATCTGCATACTATACTGGCGCAGCGATTGCAATTGATAAGCCATTTCAGATGGCAAAAGCCCGCTCAGAATGGTGAAACCGTCTAGAGGGGGAATGGGCAATAAGTTAAAGGCGAAAAGCAATAAATTATATGTCACTGCAAAATTCAAGAAGAAGAATGGCGAAGGCAAGATGGCGCCAGGCGCAGCGTACAATTCGACCATCTGAAAGCGCAGCGGGATAGCAAAAATGACCGCCATGAGCAAATTAGCGGCAGGCCCAGCCACAGCCACAAGCATATGAGAGATACGCGGGTCGCCTTTCATGCGCTGGGGACTAATTGGCGTATAAGCAAATCCAAAGCCAATCAATAAGGCAAAGATGAAACCGTTACGGTCCAGATGGGCGAAAGGGTTTAACGTCATACGGCCGTAAGCGCGCGGCGTTGGATCGCCCAGTCGATCGGCTACAACCGCATGAGCCAACTCATGATAAGCAAAAGCAAACAACAGCACAATCAAAAACGAAATAGCTGTTGGAATAATGTAAGACGTCCCTCGAAGAAAAAATAACATAAAACAACCCTTCAATTTAATAAAGGGTGCATTTCAAAAGAGTTGAGAAAAGTGCGTGTATCGGGAATTGGAATTCCCGATACATCAACTGAGATGAAACACACCCTTTCATAAATCATGACTAACAAAAAGTATACCTTGCCCACAAAACCAGGGCGAATTCCGTCATGGAATCATCATCTTTGCGTACAGATGGCGCATTTGCTTGGATGGCAGGCGTGTTATAATCCCCCGCTATGTATGTAGAAGTTAACCTGGGCGACATTGCGCGCCTGCGAAAAAAGCATCCCTGCGGCAGCTATGAATGGGAAGTCGTCCGGCTGGGCGCCGATATTGGCCTGGTTTGCCTCGGCTGCCAACGAAAAATCCTGTTGCCACGCAGCACATTCAACAAACGTCTCAAAACCATCGTAAAACAAACAGGTGGCAAGTAGCAGGTGGCAGGTGATAAATCAGCCAATCACTTGCCACATGCCACTTGCCACATTTACCAATGATTCAAATTCTAAGTTCACTTTACCTGCTGGCAGTGACCGGATTGTCGCTGTACGGTTTGTTAGGCTTGCTCACTTTATGGCTTTACTGGCGGCATCGGCATGATGCCTTTCCCCTTCCCCATGCGGCCGAGGCTGATTTGCCGTCGGTCACGGTGCAGTTGCCCATCTTTAATGAGCGGTATGTGGTGGAACGGTTGATCGAAACGGCCGTTGCCATCCAATACCCCGCCGACCGCCTGCAAATCCAGGTCATCGACGACTCTGACGACGACACAACGACCAAAGCGGCCAAATTAGTGCAGCATTATAATAAGAAAGGGGTCAACATCGCCTTGCTGCGGCGCGACAGCCGCGAAGGGTACAAAGCAGGGGCGTTGGCCGCCGCCCTGCCCCAAGCCAGCGGCGAATTCATCGCCATTTTTGACGCCGATTTCCAACCCCAACCCGACTTTTTGCGCCAAACCATCCCCCACTTCCTCAATGAGCCGGAATTGGGCATGGTGCAGGCCCGCTGGGGACACATCAACGCCGGCGATTCGGCGCTGACGTCCGCGCAAGCCATCGCCCTGGACAAACATTTTGCGATGGAGCAAACCGTGCGCCATCGGGCCGACATGTTCCCCAAATTCAACGGCTCCGGCGGCGTTTGGCGGCGCAGTTGCATCGAGCAGGCCGGCGGCTGGCGGGCCGATACGGTTTGCGAAGATTTGTGCCTGAGCACGCGGGCCACGCTCAACGGCTGCCAGTTCCGCTTTCTCAACGATGTCGTCGCCCCGGCGGAGCTGCCAATAAGCATGACGGCGTACAAAAGCCAGCAAGCGCGCTGGGCCAAAGGGTCGGTGCAATGTTTGCGGATTTACGGCCGTTCCATCCTCGCCGACCGCCACCACACCTTAACGGGACGCCTGTACGCGCTGCTTTCCATGTCCGCTTACGCCACCCATTTGTTCATCATCGCCCTGCTGCTGCTGCTGGTTCCCCTCCTGGCCGCCGATTATGCCTTTCCGGTCAACATGCTCGCCTTCTCTCTGGCGGGCATCGGCCAACCGCTGCTGTTCATTCTGGGCCAGCAAGTCCTCTACCCCGATTGGCGGCGACGTTTGCGCCACTTCCCCACGCTGCTGCTAGTAGCGATTGGCACGGCTCCCAGCAACAGTCGGGCAATTCTGCAAGCGATTTACGGCCGTCGCCACCCCTTCATCCGCACCCCCAAATTTGGCGGGGGAACCGCCTCATACCGCCTGCGCTTCGACCGCGTCATTTTTGGCGAAATAGCGCTGGCCCTATACGCCGCGCTGGGGATGGCCCTGGCATTAGCCCGCAATAATTTCGGCCCCGTCTTTTTCCTCGCCGCCAGCGCCTTCGGCTTCGGCTACGTCGCCTACCTCAGCTTCCGTGAAACGCGGGAGTAGCAGGTTAGCGAGTCAGCATTTCAGCCGGTCAGCTTATCAGCCAAGCATAATTGTCAACTTTAGAAAGTTATCCCATGCTCTCATTCCCGCGCAGGCGGGAATCCATTCCTGTAACCCAAGTTACCACCACTCATTTTCGGCAACGACAAAAGCTAAGCTGTAGACAGCAACTTGAGTTTTCTATAACAAAGATGGATATCTGCCTACGCAGGTATGACAAGTCGTTAAGTTAACGCTTGCGATCAGCTAACTAGCTGAGTTGCTGACAGGCTAAAATGCTTAAATGCTAAAGGGTGCATTTCAAATGAGTTGAGAAAAGTGCGTGTTTCGGGAATTGGAATTCCCGAAACGTTGAGCCAAGTATCGGGAATTCCAATTCCC
>JANTGY010000073.1 GCA_024762695.1 Anaerolineae bacterium | reverse complement strand
ATCGCCAACCCGGCCGTCGCCCAGGCGTACAGCCGCTTGAAGGAAGAACTAGCCCGCCGTTACCGAACCGAACCAGCCCAATACACCACGAGCAAGTCGGATTTTATTGCGGATGTGCATGCCAAAGCGGCCGTTTGGCGGACGGCCGTAAAAGCAGGGGCACGAGGCGTTGAAAACAATAATCCCCGTCCAATTTTGGCGAAGGACGATAAATAATGAGTAAGATGCGCATCGCAATTTTGTCGGATATTCATGGAAATTCCATTGCGCTGGACGCCGTTTTGGCCGATATTGAACGGCAAGGCGGCGTGGATGGTTATTGGATTTTGGGCGATTTTGTCGCCATCGGCCACGATCCGCTTGGCGTTTTGGAGCGGGTGAACGCGCTGCCCAATCTGGTCTGCACGCGGGGCAATACCGACCGCTATTTGGTTACGGGGGAACGGCCGTTCCCCTCCATCGCCGACGCCCAGGCCAATCCCCAATTAGTGCCCGTCATCGTCAACATGAACGCTGGTTTCGCCTGGACGCAAGGCATTGTGACGGCGGCGGGCTGGGTGGGTTGGCTGGCCGATTTGCCATTGGATTACCGCACAGTCTTGCCCGACGGAACCCGCTTTTTGGGCGTCCACTGCGCGCCGGGATTGGACGACGGCGCAGGCTTCAAGCCGGGCATGGCCGAGGCGGATTTGGCTGCCGGCTTAGAAGATTGCGGCGCCGATTTGATTTGCGTCGGCCATACCCATGAAATGATGGATGTGTGGGTAGACGGCCGTCATCTTATCAACCTGGGCAGCGTCAGCAACCCCAAAGCGCCTGATTTGCGGGCCAGTTACGCCCTTTTGACGGCCGATGCGGACGGCCACGCCATCGAATTGCACTATGCCGACTATGACCGGCAGGCGGTGATTGACGCCGTTGAAGCGGTGCGTCATCCCAGCCGCGCTTATATCAGCCGTTTCATGCGCGGCGAAATTCACCCTTAAGGACTTGTCATGCCCGCCAAACAACCAGCTATTTTTACGGAGAAGGGACGGCCGTTCACAACTTCCGCCATCGCTCTCCAAGCCATCATCATCAATGAAAATGAAGAGATTCTGTTGCTGAACAGTCCGACACGGAATCAGGGCTGGCAAGTGATCAGCGGCGCGTTGGAGGCGGGGGAGACGGTTTTGGCGGGAACGCTGCGCGAAGTGGCAGAGGAGGCTGGAGATGTGCAAGTACGGCCGTTAGGCGTCGTCCACAGCCAAACCTTCCATTACGATGAAAGCGTGCAGTTCATGGTCGGCATTTACTATTTATTGGCCTTCGAAGAGGGCGATGTCGTTCCCGGTGACGACATGGCCGGCAGCGCGTTTCGATGGTGGCGTGTGGATGAGTTGGCTGAGGCAAACCTACGATTTCATCCGTCAACCATCCCCTGGATGCTGCGCCGGGCGGTGGATTTATATCGTTTGTGGCGAGATGAAGGGGAACGGCCGTTGCAACCAACATTGAAAACGTAAGACGCAAGACGCAGGACACCTTTCGTCTTTCGTCCTGCGTCTTGCGTCCCCACTCCGACATGCTGACAAGCTGAAATGCTGATATGCTATGCCCATGGACGACGCATTCCTGACCGCAGACAACGTCAATTACATATTTGAGGACGGCCCGCTGCATGTTTTGGCCGATGTCTCATTGTCGATTCAAGCCGGGGCCTTTGTGGCTTTGGCGGGGCCGTCGGGGGTGGGGAAGTCTACGCTGCTGCGGCTGTTGGCGGGGTTGTTACGGCCGTCTTCCGGTCAAATTACCATCGCCGGGCATCCTGCGTACCACACCCCCGAACCCATAGGTTTGGTTTTCCAAAAAGACAACCTCATGCCCTGGCGCACCGTCGCCGAAAACGCGCGTCTGCCATTGGAATTACAAGGCGAAAGCGGGCCTGAAGTTAAGCGACGCGTGCAAAAAATCCTCGATCTGGTTGGTTTAACTGGATTTGAACAAAATTATCCGGCGCAGTTGTCGGGCGGGATGGCGCAGCGGGTGGCATTGGCGCGGGCGCTCATCCATGCGCCCAATTTGCTCTTGCTCGACGAGCCGTTTGGCGCCTTGGACGCCCTGACGCGGGAGCGGATGGGTCAAGAGCTGCTGCGTATCTGGCAGGCAATGCCAGTGACGGTGATTATGGTGACGCACAGCATTACCGAAGCGGTGTTTTTGGCTGATGAGGTGATGGTGATGGGGGGCGATCCGGGAAACGGCCGTCCTGCCGCCATCACGCAACGCATCCCCATCCAACTGCCCCGCCCACGCCAATTTGAGATGCAAGCCAGCGCCGAATTTCAAAAACATGCCGCCGCCATTCGGGCGGCTATTCAACAATAGATACATCAAAAAAAAGAAACCGGATTTTTTCAAAAAACCCGGTTTCTCATTTGCTTATTCAGTTTCTTCTGTCACAGGGGGCGGAGTGGCCGCCGCCTTTCTCCGGCGTCTGCGCCGTACCAGGAAGCGGACAAAGAGCCAGATGGGAACCCCGATAATCAGCAGCAGCGGCAGCGCATAGATGACGAACCAGATGAGGAAGTTGGCTAAGCCTTGCAAGGCATCAACCAGCGCTTCAACCGCATCTTTAGCCACCCCTTGGGGCCGCCAGCCAGCCACTTCAATTGGCCGCGACGCTTCATCGGGCGTCAAGTGGATGCTGATGGTGGAAAAAGAGGCTGATTGGCTCAAATACTGCATCCGGCCTTTGATGACCTCAATTTCGCCTTCCAAACGGCTGAGTTCGACGTTGACGGCTAAGGCTTCTTCCACATTTTTGGTCTCGTCCAGGAAGTTGCGCACGCGCGCGGCCGTCGCTTCCAGGTTTGCCAACCGGGAAGCCAGGTCAACATACTCGTCGGTCACATCCTGGCCGGAGGAAGATTCGTCGGTGACTTCCATTGCCAACCCCTTGACGGCTTCGATGGCGCTGTTATAGCCATCGGTGGGGACGCGGACGGTGATGTCGCCGGTTTTGGCGGTGTCGCTGTATTGGTAGAGACTGCTGCTAACCACCCAGCCGCCGTTGGCTTCCACCATTTGCGTAATTTGGGCGACGGCCGTTTCCGTATCGGCAACGACAATGCTGAGATGGCCGGTGCGAATGATAAGCCGTTCCTGCGTCTGGGCAACGGCCGTATCGCTCGTTTGGCTGGCTGTGTTGGCGTCGCCGCGAAAAGAGGTACCGTCCATGTCGGGCATGGGCGCTGCGGCTGTATCGAAGGCCGCCTCTTCCATTTCGGCGAAGCCCGGTTCCATTGGCGCTTCCATCGCCAAATCAGCGGATCTGCTGCAAGCGACCAAAAGTAAAGCCGTGATTAATAAAATGATGGGGAGAAGCTTTTTTTGTGTCATGATACCCTTCCTTACAATACAAAATTAAAAAGTTAGTTATTGTGGGTATAGGACGATACGGCCGTTAAAATAGTTCCCCCGTTGGCAATAATCAGCTACCAACCGTGTTCCAGCCGGTTAATCAGCTTGATAGGCATACCTGATTCACGCATTTGAGATTGTGTTTCGGCAATGGGGTAGGCCACGCGCCGATATTCCCAGGTCATCTTATCTGTATCTAGCAGCGCGTAAGAAGCGCGTGGGTCGGCGTCGCGCGGCTGGCCCACACTGCCCGGATTGATGATGCAGCGCGTGTCATCTAGCTGAGCTTTATCATGTTCCTGTGGACGATAGGGAACCACTTGTTTATTTTCCTGATTAAAGATAACCGGCACATGCGTGTGCCCCACCAAACAGTAAGGCGTGTCGAAATACTCAAAATTGATAGCAGCCGTGTATGAATCCAAAATATATTCCCAAACGGGTTGGCGCGGGCTGGCATGGGTTAACGTGAACGGCGGCTTGATTAAAGCGGTCGGCAAGGTTTCCAGATACGTGCGCGTTTCATCGGTGAGGACAGATTGCGTCCACTTAACGGCATATTGCGCGTCGTCATTAAATGAATGAATGTCCAGCCTGTCCAGAACAGCCCAATCATGGTTCCCCGATAAGCTGATGTGGTCATGCTCTTTCAGGAGGTTTACACATTCGTTGGGGTTGGGGCCATAGCCAACCAAATCGCCGAGACACCAAATCGTGTCCCATTGACCGGCGGCATCTTCTAGAACGGCTTGAAAGGCGGCTAAATTGGCATGAATGTCAGATATGATGAGGATGGACATAACTTTTCCTTTCCTGCACTTTATAGGGAAAACGGGAGAAAGATTGTCATCTAAATTCAAAGAACTATTCCATTTTCACCCAAGTAAACCACAAAAAGTATTTTGATAAAAAATACACTAATTCGTTGTGGTTTACTCAGGGAAAACGGGAGAATCATCGGTTTCCTAGTTCAAATTACTTTCCCGTTTTCACCTAGGTATTGATTAATAATACCATGATTGACGGAGGAGGGTATAATTGAAATTGGAAGGTCAAGTTTAGAAGGTAAAATAGCGCTGATGGCGATTCTAGATAAGTGGACGCTAGATTTTGTGAGCAGTAATGTGGAACAAACCGTGCGGTTAGGCGTGCGGCTGGGCGAACTGTTGCAACCGCATGATGTGGTATGCTTGTCGGGCGAGTTAGGCGCGGGGAAAACGGCTATGGCGCGGGGCATTGGGCGCGGCTGGGGCACGGCCGTTCGTGTGACCAGTCCCTCGTTTACGTTGGTGAACGAATATCCGCGCGCCAGAGACGGCCGTATCCTACATCACATTGATTGTTATCGCCTGGAAACCGAAGCCGACGCCTACACCGTTGGCCTGGACGACATTTTTGACGGCGATGGGGCGATTATGGTGGAATGGCCGGATCGGATTGCGCCCTGGCTGCCAACGGATCGCTTTTGGATTAAGATAGATTATTTAAGCGAAACGCGGCGCGCGCTGCGTTTTACCGCTTCTGGCAAACGCTCAGAGGCATTATTTGAGGCGTTTAAGAAAAGCGCATTTGGCGTGTAAAATTTTTAGGAGGCATAGCATGAAACGGATATTGACAGCGTTGGTAGTCGCATTTTTGGGGTTAAGCATCTTCGCTGCCGCTAACCAGGCGCAGGCTCAAACAGACGACGGCCGTATCTTCATTGGCGGCGTCATTTACGAAGATGTAGATGGCGACGGCAAATGTTTTGACGGCGACGGGACGGCTCTGGCCGGGGTGCCTCTCGAATTGTCCCAGGTGAACGCCGACGAGATTTTTTACCAGGAGTCCAATGCCGACGGCCAATATGGGGCTGATGGATTGGCCTGGGGGTCGTGGCTTGTCACCGTCAAACCGCCGTCTGGCTACGTCGTTACCTCTGATAATCCGCTCAACGTCTACATTCATAACACCGAGGCGGGCATTTATGATGTCAACTTCTGCGTTAGCTCATCCAGCGCCGTGACGGTTGTGCTGCCACAATCCGGCGGCAGTTCGGCCATGCCGTCTGTGTTGACTGCTTTTGCTGGTTTGGGGCTTTTGCTGATGTTTATCGGCGGACTAAAACTCAAAAGAGCGACCATTTAATGGCGTTAGACCGGCGCGGTTTAATCAACCGCGCCGGTCTCATGAGCAACTATGATTTTAGCGATTGATTCTGCAACCCGATGGGCGGGGCTGGCGCTGCATGACGGCACGGCCGTCATCGCCGAACACGGCTGGCGCTGCGCCAATAACCATACCATCGAACTCAGCCCGGCCATTGATGATATGCTGGGCCGCGCTGACCTGTCCCCGGCCGATTTGGCTGCTATCGCCGTCGCCATCGGGCCAGGCTCATACACCGGTTTGCGTGTGGGGTTGGCGTTGGCGAAGGGGCTGGCTTTGGCTAATGGCCTGCCGCTCATCGGCGTGCCTACGTTGGATATCGTGGCCGCCTCTTTTGGGCGGCGCGACGAACAACTGGTTGTTGTGGCCGAAGCGGGGCGGCGGCGGATTACGGCCGCCGGTTATGCCTGGCATGGCCGTTGGCAGTTAGCGTGGGGGCCGGAAAACGACACCTGGGACGAGCTATTGCCCAAAATTGAAGAGCCGACTCTTTTTGCCGGGGAGATTGCGGCGGCAGCGGCCAAACAAGTTCGGCAGGCCGGCGCGCATTTGCAATTGGAACGGCCGTCGCGCTTGGTGCGGCGGGCAGGCTGTTTGGCTGAATTAGGCTGGGAACGCTTTCGTAAAGGCGATGTTGGCGACACGGCCGTTCTCGCCCCCATTTATATGCGTGACCCGGCGGGCAAGTGACCCAGATGATGAACCATGAATGCGGAATGATGAATAACGATTTCGCTTATGCTGCATGTTGATTCCCCCTGCGCCTTACAACCTGCGCCCTATGCTGCTGTCCGATGTGGACGCGGTAATGGCGATTGACCGGCAAGCTTTCCTTACGCCGACGAAAGCTGCTGTTCTCCGTTACGAACTGAGTCAAAATGAGTTGGCCCATTATCAGGTTCTGACCGATTCAGAAAAGATTGTCGGTTTTGCTGGGTATTGGCTTTTGGCCGATGAATGCCATATCAGTACCATCGCCGCCCATCCGGATTGGCGGCGGCGAGGATTGGGGGAACTACTTTTACTGAACATGCTCTTTCTGGCCAATGTTCAGGCGGCTCAATTGGCGACATTGGAAGTGCGTGAAAGTAATTTAGCGGCCCAGGCTCTCTATCAAAAATATCAATTTGCCATCGTGGGGGAACGTCGCCGCTACTACAAAGATACGGGCGAGGATGCGCTGATTATGACGACGGGGACGTTAGACGGCCGTTACTACCAATTCTTGCAGCAACAACAAACAGCTTTGTTTATCCGCCTGGCCAGTGAGAAATAAACGGCCTGGGACTGTATAAGATTAAAGATTAAGGGTTAAAGATTGAAAATTGGAGCACAATGCTGCGCGTCTCCTTTTTAATCTTTAATCATCAATCGCCAATCGTCAATCGTCAATCAAAGGGATACTATGAAAATCTTCATTACCGGCGGAGCCGGATTTATTGGCGTCAACAGCGCCGACCATTTTTTGCGGCAAGGGCACGATGTTGTCGTTTTTGATAATCTATCGCGGCGTGGCGGGCCGGCTAACTTGGAATGGCTGCGGCAGAATCATAACGGCCGTTGCACTTTCGTTGAAGGCGATATTCGCAACTATGACGCCCTGACCGCTGCAATTGGCGGGGCCGATGTCGTTTTGCACCTCGCCAGCCAGGTGGCCGTCACCACTTCCGTTCAAAACCCGCGCGAGGATTTTGAGATTAACGCCCTGGGCACTTTTAATGTGCTGGAAGCTGTTCGTAATCATTGTCCTCAGGCGGCGACGCTGTATGCTTCCACCAACAAAGTGTACGGCAGTCTGGAAGATGTGGGGATTGTCGAGCAAGAAACCCGCTACGCTTACGCCGATTTCCCGCATGGCATCCCCGAAACGACGCCGCTCGATTTCCATTCGCCCTATGGCTGCTCCAAAGGCGCTGGCGACCAGTACATGATTGATTACGCGCGCATTTACGGCTTGCGGACGCTGGTTTTTCGCCAATCGTGTATTTACGGCCGTCGCCAATTCGGTGTTGAAGACCAGGGGTGGGCGGCCCATTTTGTCATTGCGGCTGTGCTCAATCGGCCCATTGGCATTTTCGGCGATGGCAAACAAGTGCGCGACCTGCTGCACGTCTCCGACCTTATTCGCGCCTACGAACTGGGTATCGAAAAAATAGACGAATTGCGCGGCCAAGCCTTCAACATCGGCGGCGGCGCGGCCAATACGCTTTCCATCTGGACTGAATTTGAGCCGCTGTTGGCTGATTTGGCCGGACGCAACATTCCCGTAACGCGCGGCGATTGGCGGCCCGGCGACCAGCGTATCTTCGTCGCCGATATTCGTAAAGCGGTCCAGCGGCTTGGTTGGCAGCCAACTATTTCCCCCGCCGACGGTATCCGCGATTTGTACGATTGGGTCAAAGCTAACCCTACGCTGTTCAAGCTTTAATCCGCAATTTCCATATGCGGGGACGCGGCCAACAGGCTACAATTGAGGTATGGATTACCTCAATGGATTAAATAAAGCGCAGCATACGGCCGTTACCGCCGCCCCCGGCCCCATTCTCGTCTTAGCCGGGCCGGGCAGCGGCAAAACCCGCGTCCTCACCCACCGTATCGTCTACCTTATCCGGGAACTCAACATTTCTCCCTGGCACATTCTGGCCGTTACCTTTACCAACAAGGCTGCCAAAGAGATGCGCCATCGGGTGGAAGAGATGATGGACGGCCGTTTACGCGGTTTGATGATGGGCACCTTCCACTCTACCTGTGCCCGCATCCTGCGCCGCGAAACCGACAACTTACCCTACTACGACCGTGATTTTGTCATCTTTGATACTTCCGACCAACAGCAAGTCGTTAAACAAGCCCTCAAAGACCTCAACCTGGACGATAAAAAATTCGCCCCCAACAAGATGCTCAACGGCATCAGCAACGCCAAGAACGAACTCATTGGCCCCGACGAATACCAGGCGACTAACTACATCGCCGCCGTCACCCAGCGCGTTTATGAACAGTACCAAAAAGTGTTGTACGCCAACAACGCCATGGACTTTGACGACTTACTCATGAATGTCGTCCTGCTTTTTGACGAACGGCCGGACATCTTAGCCAAATATCAGCAGCAGTACCAACACATCCTTGTCGACGAGTTTCAAGACACCAACACCGCCCAATACGCGCTCCTCAAACGACTGGCGGCGGCGCATAATAACATCCTCGTCGTCGGCGACAGCGATCAATCTATTTACAAATGGCGCGGCGCCGATTACCGCAACATCAACCGTTTCCGCCAAAATTACCCCGAAGCGCAGCAAATTTTGCTGGAACAGAATTACCGTTCCACGCAGCTCATTTTGGATGCCGCCAAAGCGGTCATCCAGCACAACAGTAACCGCGTGCACAAGGATTTGTTTACCGAACGGCAGGGCGGCGACCTCATCGTTTTGCGCGAGGCGTACAATGATTTGGAAGAAGCGGAAACAGTGGTGAATACGATTCAATCGCAGCTTTTGGACGGCCATTCGCCCAGCGATTTTGCCGTGATGTATCGCACTAATGCGCAGTCCCGCTCGTTGGAAGAGGCGTTTGTGCGCGCCAACATGCCCTACCGCTTGGTAGGCGCGACGCAGTTTTACAAACGGCGCGAGGTGAAGGACATCATCGCTTATTTGCGTTTGGTGCATAATCCGCTGGATTCGGTGAGTTACGGCCGTATCGTCAACATTCCCACCCGCGGCATCGGCGCCAAAAGTAAAGAAAAGCTGCAATTATGGGCCGCCAGCCAGGGTTTAACGCCAGTCGAAGCCCATATGATGTTGGCTGTTGATCCTGACGTGCAGCATCCGTTTAACGGCCGTGCCTTCAAAGCCCTCAGCCGCTTCGGGGCTTTGCTCGACGCCTGGATTACGCTGCGCGAGCAGGCCAGCGTGGGCGAATTGATGGACGCCATTTTGGAGCAAATCGGCTACCGCGAATACATTGACGACGGCACAGAGGAGGGCGCCGACCGCTGGGCTAACGTGATGGAATTACGAAGTGTGGCTGCCGAGGATACGGCCGTTAGCCTCAGCGAATTTTTGGAACAAGTTGCCCTGGTTGCCGATGCGGACAACGTGGACGAAACCGTCAACGCCACCACGCTGCTAACATTGCACGCCGCAAAAGGGTTAGAGTTCCCCATTGTCTTTTTAACCGGCTTGGAAGATGGCATTTTGCCCCACAGCCGTTCCTTTGACGATGTGGAGTCTATGGCAGAAGAACGCCGCCTCTTTTATGTGGGGATGACGCGGGCCGAGAACCAGTTGTACTTATCCCATTCGTTTCGCCGCGCCGTCTGGGGCGAACCGGAGGTGATGACGCCGTCGCGCTTCTTGAACGACATTCCATCAGATTTGCTGGATGGTTCGGGCGTTAAAAAACGACGCGAACAAGCTAAAATGCGGGCCAGCAGTTGGAGTTGGTCAGGCGGCGGCAGTGGTGGCAATAGCCGCCGGCCATCTGCCAGCGCCGCAGCCCGTTCTACTCAATCAACAGCCCCGCGCGCCGCTCGGCCAAAAGCGAGCAGCGTCTCATCTCCGCGCCGGGTCATGCCTGAACCAAACTACCTCAAACAGAACAGCCAACCATCCCGTTCAACGCCCACCGTGCCCCAATATAAAACCGGCCAGAAAGTCCGCCACGCCAAATTTGGCGACGGCATCGTCATTGAATCAAAACCAACCGGCAATGATGAAGAAGTGACCATCGCCTTTTCTGAAGTTGGCATGAAACGATTAGCGGCCAGTTTTGCCAAGCTGGAAATCATTGACAATTGACAATGATCAATTGCCAATTGTTAGTTTGTAATCATGCACTATTTGATAGACGGCCATAATCTCATCGCCAAAATCTCGGATATTAATCTCAGCGATTCGGATGATGAAATTGAACTCATTTTGCGACTGAAAAGCTGGGCTGCAGCCAGCCGCAAGCGCAAAGTTACGCTTTACTTCGATGGCGGGCTGCCGGGCGGCGTGGCTCACCGCCTTTCAACCAGCGACATCAAAGTTATCTTTGCACCGGAAGGGAGAACGGCCGATTCCCTCATCATCAAACGCATTCGCAAAATCAAAAACCCGCCTGAATACACCCTCGTCACCAGCGACCAGGAGATCATCGCCGCTGCCCAAAAACGTCGTATGTCTCATTTGCGCTCCGAAGATTTCACTGCCAAAATGGGTGACGATAGACGAAAGCGAACGGCGCCATCCCCGCCGCTCTCAGAAACTGACGATCCCCAAATCAGTCAAAAAGAAATCGCGGAATGGATGGAGTTGTTCGGGCCAGAACCAGAGATTCCCGCCAAACCCCGACCCGTAAAACGTACCTCTCAAACCAAATCGAAACCGAAAACGAAACGGCCGTTGCCCCGCCGCAGTCCGCGTGAGCTGAAACGAACTGAAGATAAACTTAATGCGGGCGAAGTTGATGAGTGGTTGGATATTTTTTCCGGCAAAGATTAGACCAAAATGAGATGAATACAGGATCGTTTTGCCCTATTTTTCTCTGGAATGACTATTTTCCTACAAATTTGATGGAATTCTAATAGACAAGTTTTGCGGTTTGTTGTATCATATTGGCAAGTTTAGTGAGGTTAAGAGGAACTCCTCCCCCCCCAAACTGGCACGAGAGAAACGCGACTGGAACAACCCTTACTAAGCCCAGGTTTTGCCTACCCCTCCCTCGATTTGGCAATAACCGTTCCGCTTAAGTGCTACCCTCCTGGCGCTTAGGCGAAAACCGCTCCCCGTTAAAAGGGAGCGGTTTCTTTTTTATGGTAAGTAAAATGAATTTGCCGATTTTTCCCATGCGCAATAAGCTGCGTTTGGTCCCCCAAAAACTGTGGATTGACAATTAGACCGAATCGCGCGCATAATAAGCGTAAAGTAGATTCGTAAGATAAATATGGTAGTTTGCTGTTATCGTGATTTCTAGTAGAGGTATGAGGCAATGAGCAGCAAAATAAAGCGAAATTGTAGCGGGCAAGGTTTAGTGGAGTATGCGCTCGTTCTTGTGTTAGTTGCTGTTGTGGTTATTGGTATTTTAACCATTCTTGGGCCGCAAATTGGCAATGTATTTAGCCGAGTTACAATTGGTTTGGATGGTTCTGGCGGCGCAAGCGCGGGGGCGGCACAGCCTGTTATTGTCAAAGTTGAAAATGTGACCCACGTAGGCAGCACGGTGACGATGACGATTACCGTGTCTGAGGCAACCGGAGTGACGTTAACCGATTCTAATGGCGCGCCTAGCCCGCCGGCAACATTATGCGATACAGTTTGTGTTGCGTCCATTGTCGTGGGCGGCCCATCCGGAGTAGTAACAGTCAGCGCAGGTAATTCTGTGGACGTGTCTTATAATTAGTTAGTCCCATGTACAATACCTTCGCCAATTGCCTAAAATAGGTATGTTATTCCTGCGAAGGCAGTAATCCATCTTTTTCTACTCGACTGGATTCCCGCCTTTGCGGGAATGACATTTCAAGATTTTCATCAAAAATGAATTTTGGCGAAGGTATTGATGTAGAAATGGGTTAGGGAGATTGCTTACTCGCCGCTATAATGGGGGCATGGCTCACCCATCTGCTTATGTCAATAGTGCGCGTCCTTTTTTGAAATGGGCTGGAGGTAAACAACGTCTTTTACCCCAGTATGCGCCCATTTTCCCCCCCCGCGAAAAAATAAAGCGATATTTTGAGCCGTTTATTGGCAGCGGGGCCGTTTTTTTTCATTATCAATTTCCCCAAGCCCATTTGTCGGATCGTAATGAGAAGCTGATTGAAGTTTATAAAATGGTGCGCGACCAGACGGAGCAGGTCATTGCCGCGCTGCAAGGTCATCGGAATGAGGCTGATTATTATTATGCGATGCGGGCGCAGGAACCGGCGGGGTTGTCGTCTGTAGAACGAGCCGCCCGGCTCATTTATCTCAATAAGACTTGCTACAATGGGTTGTACCGCGAAAATAGTAAAGGGGCGTTTAATGTGCCTTTTGGCCGCTACCACAACCCGAAGATTTGTGACGAACCCCGATTGAGGGCGGCGGCGGCGGCGCTGCGCGGCGTGGATTTACGGGCTGTTGATTTTGCTAAAGCGGTGGAAACGGCCGTTCCCCACGATTTTGTCTACTTCGACCCCCCCTATGTCCCCTTAAGCCAGACCAGTAACTTTACCAGTTACAACGGGGCCGGATTCGACTATGACGATCAGGTTCGGTTGGCGGAAACGGTGCATCGGTTAACGGCCGTTGGCGTGCGTGTAGCCGTTAGCAATTCCAGCGCTGATTTGGTGTATGATTTGTACAATCAGCCTGCCTATCGTCTTATTGAAATCCAGGCCAGACGGAATATTAACAGTCAGGCTGATAAGCGGGGGCCGGTGAAAGAATTATTGATTGTGAATTATGATGGGGGATGTAAAACGTAAAACGTAAAGCGTAAAACGTAAAAGGTCGTTCCTTACGTTTTACGCTTTACGTTTTATACTCGTTTGCCATGCGCCGATTACTATTTATTTCCCTCCTTTTGCTGCTTACGGCCGTTTCCGCGACGACGGCCGTTGACGCTGCGCCACCCCAGGCCGGCATTGATTGGCGTTTTGGCGTCATCGAAAGCTACGAAGCGCCGGGGCAAGCGGCCGCTTTGGGAGCCTCCTGGACGCGGGTGCAGTTCCATTGGGCCGAAACTCAGCCCAATGGTTCCGGCGAATGGCTGCCGCAGGTGACGGACGCCCAAATTAACGGCGAAATTAACGCGGGACGCATGGTGACCGGCTTGCTCATCGGCATTCCTGGTTGGGCGCGGGACGAGAAGGGGCTGCCGCGCGGCCTGGGGCTGCCCCACGACGATCCCAACAACACCTGGGGCGTCTTTGTGCGCGATGTGGT
>JANTGY010000072.1 GCA_024762695.1 Anaerolineae bacterium | reverse complement strand
GGATTTGCAAACTGGCGTTCTTGCTTTATAATTCAGACCGATTCGGGGCATGGCGCAGTTTGGCTAGCGCGCGCCGTTCGGGTCGGCGAGGTCGTGGAACCTCAATACACAATAAGCCCATTGTGTTTTCCGCGATTTTGCTGTTGTAGGAAGCAGAACAATTGATAATCGGGGTGTGGCGCAGTTTGGTAGCGCGCGCCGTTCGGGACGGCGAGGTCATCGGTTCAAGTCCGGTCACCCCGACAAAAGAAAAAGAGTCATATCATTCTGGTATGGCTCTTTTTTTGTTTCATTTCCGAAGCAATATCTGGTTTTTACTGGACAATGTCGGTGGACAACAATATAATGTGCGTAATTACTTCGGTTTTATCTAAGGTTTTACACACATGAATCCAAAGCCAGATTATGATCATCTTTACGAAACAGCCGAGGGACAGGCCGGATATTTCACAGCCAAGCAAGCGAAGAAAGTTGGTTTTTCCTGGGAACGACTTTCAGACAATGTGAAACACGGCCGTTTTCTACGCATATTTCGAGGGATTTATAGGCTGTCCCATTTTCCCAGTTCGGCTCATGAAGATTTGTTTGTGGCTTGGTTACGCACGGGCCCTAATTCTGTTATCTCGCATGAGAGCGCTTTAATGATTTATGACCTCTCAGATGTTCTTCCCAGCGAAGTTCATGTAATTATACCGCGCACGGCATCCAGACGGCGGCCAGGATTGCGCCTTCATACCAATCGCCTGAAGCCAGAAGAAATTACCAGTCGGCAAGGATTGCCAGTTACAACGGCCGCACGTACCATCGCGGACGTAGCTATCAATGGCTTGGCTGAAGAACAGATTGTTCAAGCAATTAAGGAAGCGCTACAGCGCGGATTGACAACACGGGAAGAACTTATGGCTCAGGCAACGTATCAAGGTGGGCGAGCGAAGAGAATCATTCACCAAAATCTGACAGGGGATTCGGCGTTATGAAGTACAAAAGTGGCTCTGCTTTTCGCCGCGCTTTAGAGGATCGTTTGCGCAGGCAAAGCTTTCAGTCTGGCATGCCCCTGGTTCGGATGCGGAAGATGATTGCTTTTGATCGCTTTCTGGCACGATTGTTTCATAATCAACCTGACAATTGGATTGTAAAAGGCGGGCTGGCTCTCCAGCTACGTCTGGGAGAACGGGCCAGGACGACAAAAGATATTGATTTGCTGATGCTTGTCCAGGCAGATGAGATTTATCCCAGATTGAGGGCAGCAGGGCAGCTTGATCTTGAAGATTGGTTTTCCTTTGAAGTAGCCAATGCCGCACAATCAACAACTGACGATTTTGGCGGAACCAGGTATCAACTACAATCATTCCTTGATGGACGCACTTTTGAAAACTTTCAGCTTGATGTTGGTATTGGCGACCCGCTTGTCGATCCGGTTGAATATCTGCCAACAACAGATTTGTTGGCGTTTGCTGGTTTTTCGCCCACTGTTGTGCCTTGCTATCCAATCACGCAGCAGATTGCTGAAAAGCTGCATGCGTGTACGCGCATCTTTGAATCTGGCGCAAGTACGCGGGTCAAGGATTATGTGGATATACTGTTGCTAGCGGGCATGGGCGGAATTGCCGGCACCGCCGAGAGGATGGGAACGGCCGTTTCAGCGCATGGCGAATGAAATAAAGCTAGAATACACCTTGCTTGAGGCAGCAAATACAGCCATGGGGAAATTCCTAAATCCGGTATTGAACAACAAGACTGTTGGTATTTGGGATCCCCTCCACTGGAACTGGAAGTAGATTTGCTCACACCGTCGTTAATTTATTTGTTTCGGGTTGATGCAGTCGTGGAACCTCAATACACAATAAGCCCATTGTGTTTTCCGCGATTTTGCTGCTGTAAAGACAGAATAGTTGTATTTCGGGGTGTGGCGCAGTTTGGTAGCGCGCGCCGTTCGGGACGGCGAGGTCATCGGTTCAAGTCCGGTCACCCCGACAAGAGAGTTACATCATTGCGATATGACTCTTTTTCATTTCTCCCTGAAACAATTCTGATGACCTTCCGGTACGCTCAATTATATTTCCGGCTCGCGGCGGGTCAATGCCCAATACAGTAAGCCAACTCCCAACAACGTAATCAAGACGATGGGAACTGTATAACCAAACGGCGGGTTTTCTGGACGAATAATAGGGACAGACGTCGCCTCAGGCGCAACGCTTGGCGCAACCGGAGCGCTTGGTTGAATAACAAGCGTCATCCCGACTATATCGGCATTGTCTTGCTGTAACAAAACCGGTAAAGATAGCGTTTCTTCTGAGGACGTTGTCAGTTGTACAGCAATCTGTTTACTTGTTGTTTCCAAAGGTAAGTTGCGCAAGACAAGCATACGCGTATGGTTCGACATGATTACACCATCTGTCAGACTGCCGCCTTCGATTTCAGCAGACCAACCAGCAAATGCCGTTTGCTCTAGAATTAATGATAATTGGGTTGTTGATGGTAACTGCGACAAATCAAACAACAGATCATAAAATCCATTCCCATTCAATTTTAACGTGGTTCGTCCACCCAAATCGCCCTGGTGCAAACTAGGCACGGACAGTATGATTTTTTGTTGATTATTAACTGCCAGATTATTCTCACAAGCAATATCGCTTTCGTTGGTAATGCGGTCGTCAGGCGATTCAACCCGCACAAGGAAATAGTACGATTTAGCATCGGGAGGCTCCCAAACAAATCCCGGCGTCCATGTTTCTCCTTCGCCAGGTACAGATAACATGGCGCTTCCCAAATCATGCCAAGTCATCATTTCAGGAGGCGCCAGTGCGCTTTGGCTCCAATAGATGTGTACGTTAGCGTCGGTTACGTCTTGATAGCCGCGATTATGAATGCGCGCATAAATGAAATTTGGTTCGCTTGGTTTTAGTTCTTGGGTGGTTCGTTCTTGATCGTCACGATTACGTATGATGATATCAGGGCTGTTCCAAAAAGGTTCCCCGGTTAAATTGGAACAATCTGTTCCATCATCTTCGGGATGATCGGCAACAAATAAGTCAACAGGCGGCAAGCAAACGGGCCAATAGGTAACGGTTGTCGGTAAGGTCTCAACTGTTTCTCCATCGGCCGTGATGTCCAGGTTAAAGTTATAGTCGTCTCGTTCGGCGTTGGTTTTACCGGGGCAGATACGCACGCGAAATTCGAGGATACGGCCGTCATACGAAATATCGCTATAACTATCTGGATTCACTTCCAGCCAACCGCTGTAGGGAGCTTCAGCGCTAATGTCAATCTGGTTAATAGCGGCAATCTGGCCTGCCACCAGCGTTTCAATTGCTTCCGGGATTTGTTCAGCCGAATCTAGCCGGAAATATTGCCCGCCCGTTTCTTCCGCAACATAACGGAAAAATCGCGTCACATCCGCATTTTCCCCGCCGATTGTATTCACCGCAATGACATTGATATTGGCCGCAGCCAGGTCGGCAATAACGCGCCGCAACTGCAAATCATCGGCCGTATCCTCAATCCCGTCACGGCCAGGATCAGTCCCCGTATCTTCGCTAAAAAAAGTTCGGTCGTGTGGCACAGCATCGCCAAACAAAATAACCAGCCGCCGGGAACCGGGCCGCCAGCTCAACGATTGCAATTCATACAGGGCGCGGGTATACGCTTCGGGGCCGTCTTCCCCATTTAGCAAAGCGATGCGATTGATAGCCCGGTTGACATGCGTCATATCGTTTGTCAAATCCTGGTCCAGCAGCCAGGGATAATCACCGGAATCCCCATACAATCCACCATACTGCGTATCCCGAAAGCCGGGATAGTCGGCGAAAGAGGCGACGGCAAAATTGGTATCAGCCACCAAATCGCGCATATTTTGCATAATGGCGCTGGCCTCTGATTTAACAACGTCCAATTCATCCCCCATACTGCTGGTGACATCCATCAGAAAAACGACATCTAATTGATTTACAACCAACGGGCTGTCCACGTCAGGTATTTCCACCCGCACAATTTGTTCTACGCAACCCACTTCACACGCTTGTCCTGTTATCGCATCAGGCGTTACCTGCGGCGGCGGCGGCGGCGGCGATACGATAATTGCCGGGCCGGGATCCAGCGTAATGCTTCTACTCTCAGCTTCGCATTGTGTAAATGTAACTTCAGTGGACGTTGCCGCATCAAAAGTTCCGGGAGACAAGGCAATGAGCCGATAGCTAAACAGTTCTGTATTGTCGTCAGGCAGTGCAGATAACTGCCAGGTAATTGTATTGCCTCGAATATCGCCCGCCAGCGAAACGGAACCTGAAACCAGGTCAAAATTTGTATCGTCAAACGTTTGGGTTATTACCAAATTGGTAACGCCAACGCTTTGTTGAATGCTCCGGGCGATAGATTGGTAGATGTCGCCAAGCTGACTGGGGTCCGGCGCAAAATAATAATCTTCCGGCGCGCTGGCCACATCGCGCAAGAGATCGCCCTCCACGTCGTTGCCTAAACCAATGGTAATGATACGGATACCGGCGTCTTTGTACGTGTCCGCTTCGCGTATTGCCGCAGATCTATCGCTGCCTCCATCAGAAAGCAAAATGAGGATGCCTGGAATATCAGGGCGTCTATTAACGACCAATTCCTCCCCGCCACGTTTTACGCCGTCAGCTATATCTGTGCCGAGACCGGAAGGGAAAGCATCATTAATTGTTTGTTTGGCGGCGGCAGCGTCATCGCCAAGCGGCTGTTCCAGGCGCGCGCTGCCGGCAAACAGAGTAACGCCAACGCGATCTTGCTCAAGGTTCATTTGATCGATAAACGCTGAGGCGGCGCGCTGCGCCCCCTCCCACTTGTTATCGTCTTCCATGCTGGGCGAACGATCAATGACCAGCATCACGTCCAGTGGCGTTGAACTGACCGTTGTCGGGCAAGTGTTGCTGTTGGCCGACAACGCCAACTGCACCTGTATTTGCCCATTGACGCTTACCGCGCGGGGGTTTGCGCTTATACTGACAGTTAGCGCGTCTGCCGTTTGCGCCCAAAGACGAGATGGCGATGAGACGATTAAGAAAATGAAGAAAACAAACAAAATTTGTCGCTTGCTCATTGATTTGCCCCTCAGACAGCTTTTATTCTTGTTTGCAGTGGTCGGAGGTTGCTTGAAACACCTCTTTTGACCGGAGTCGAGGCTTTAGCCGGTTCTTGCCATAAAATCGAAATCAATTGATGTTAGCTAACCGTTGACCATTACATTTTACTCTTCTTGTTTGGTAAATTGGGGTAAGTTCAAGAGTCTGTCCCGGTATTCAGGATAGTAAAATTCAAGCGTATCAGTTTCGCCCAGCCAATAATAATCCCGGCTGCCGGATAAACGCACCAGGAAAAACCTGGCATTCTCGTTATTTTCAACATACACAATGCCAGATTCGTCTGCATAGTTATTCAGGTTGTCCGGGATGATTGGTTCGTTTGGCGGTATTACCATGGGATTATCGGCCTCATCCAGCTTAGTCGTCGTAATATTCGTAGAGAATGAAAGCATTATTGGCGGCGGTAAAATCGTTGACGAAAATGGTAATGTATATGGCAATGGTCTGCCCGATTCTACAAAGGGAACAACAACATACCCGACAGCCTGAACATTTGTCGGTAGTTCGGTTTTGGCGCACGCTTCGCTGCAGTTCCATATCGGATGTGTCCGCAAGCGCGTTGGCAATTCAGACGCAGTTGGGTTATACACATGAACATCCATTGGTTCGGCGATGGCAAACATTTGCGGCTCGCCAATCATGGCAAATGGGCTTCTATCCAATTCTCTTTGCGCCACCAATCGCAGTTCATAACCGCCAGGAGGCAATAATTTGAAGTCTGTGTTGGCCCAGGTAATTAAAAGCCGCCTGGGATTGGCTTCTGTTAATGCGTCATCTGATGCAGGGTAATCATATTCGTCAAACAGCGTGCCATCTTGCCATATTTGAACTTTTAACGCGCCTAATCGGTTATTCGCGTTGTCCCAAACTTCATAGCCGCTTTCATCTGCATTAAGCTTAAACTGAATGTTTTCATTTGAAATTTCTACTTCGAAGTCAGGAATGTCGTACCAATAATCGTTGTTAGCCAACAAAAAAGTTCCCGCGTCGTTTTCCGCGCTAATTGTCGGCAACATCCAGGCGTTGACCCGATATTGCGGTTCAGCGGACGGAGTTGTCGGCGGTGTTGTCGCTGTTGGCATTGGCGTAGGGGGTGGTGGCTCATGGAGAGTCTGCTCAACAACGTTGATGCGCTCCTCCAGTGCGGCTATGTTGACGGCCGTTGGCGTTGGCGGAAGTATAACAAGACCACCCGAATTCTCAACACGCTGCCAGATAGTTGTTGCCTCAGCATGGATACGTGCCAGTTGTTCATCCTGCCTGGTAATTCTTCTCTGTAAGAACAGCCCGACACCAACCATTAGTATGGCGAGGAGAATAGACACAGTCCACAATGCCCATGTAGAATGTGGACGAACGGAGGGTGAATCTTGTTCTTGCAGCACATCATCAATAGAAAAGCCGAGGCGAGCCGCTTCTCTTGGTTCTATAAAAAAAGTCGATGAGCCATCTTTAGCCTTCTTTTTATCATGGTTGGACATTACTTCTACCCCCAAATGTTTCGTTTTTTGTGAGCCAAATGCGTTCAAAGCGTTTTTTGCCTTGTTCTTGTTTATCCTCAGCTTTTTCTCGTAACCCTTGTATGTATTTAAATCTCTCGGTGTTGGGATAAGTGGCGTTTTTATTTCCTATCTTGCCCAAGATATCGATGCAAGTATCTGCCTGTGGGAAGAAAGCTATATCGTTAGTATTTTCAACCAAGCGTCCAATCTGTCTTACACATAATGTTAGGTTCTGGTCAGAATTTATACGATCTACCAACCCTTTCAATTCTTCTAAATCCTTTTGTATTTTTTGGGAATCGTGAATTAAATCGGCCCATAAATTTAAAAACATCGTTAGGAAAACGTCCGTCAACTGATTTGTGGCGCTGGGATTTGTCTGGTTTAACGCCGTGTTTTTGATTTGTGTTGAAATTGAATCAAGTTGTTTTTCTATGTTGTCTACGGCCGTCTGTTTGCTAAACATTTCCGCTAATTTTCTGATGGATGTTTGCAAATCATCCGTTTGCTTTGTGTCCACTGCTGTCTTTGGATGGTATGCCAGCCATTTGTATTTGGCTAACAGCCGGGAATCAGGATATCTTTGGTTTAATTGCCGGAGAAATTGCCACTGGTCATTATTCAGATTTTTCTTTTCCTTAATCAAGCTGTGCATACAAGATTGTAATTGTTCCCATTCAGAGGTGGCGCGTTCCCAAGACGAGGGCGGGTATGGGTTGCTATATGTCGGTTTTACGGCACTCAGCCAGCGCCAATCATCTTGCAGGGTAGTTTCCCAATCTTGCAATGCCTCATCTTGTAGGTTCAGGCTATTCAATTTTGAGATTAATGAACCCAAAGTTTCAATGTTAAGCTCAAATAAAGCGACATCGGCTTGTTGAAGATAATCCATGCCTAATGCTTGGGTTAGCGCTGCTTTTTTCTCTTCGATGTTGATGTTGTCCAGGGCCTTCCGGGCCTCTTTTATCTGTTCTTGTTTTTGCTCAACAAAGCGCGTCATTTCATCCAACGCATTTTTTTGTTCTTCTAATAGCTTCAAGGATAATTTCGGTTCGTTTAGTAACTTGATATTTTCAGCATTGGCTTGCTGAATTCCCTCTGAAACTTCACCCTGGTTAATGATCTGCCATATTTCTTTGCGCTGCTGGATACGTTTTTCAAGTTTATCCCGCAGCTCTTGCAAATCGGCAAATGGGTCTTGAGTCGTTTGAGTTGACGATAAGATGGGCATGTTGTTCTCCTTAGAAGCCTCGATTGACGAATATTTTGGGCTGCCCGAACGGTTGGATGTTTTGTAAGGCGTTAATCATGTTTAATGCAGCCGTGTCATCTTCTTGTGACTCTACCATTTCTTTTATGCGCTCAATGATGGGGGAAATGAATGGCTCGATTTTTTGCCGTACTTGTTCGTCTGTTTGAACTATCGGAGCTAACTTTTCTAAATCTGCAATTGCTTCATCCCACTGCCCGGTTTGCTGGTGGTGGGCTAACTGCGCCAGAAGGAGCAGGGCGGGGAGTTTGTTACTCTCTTCAATTTTCTCCCATTCATCTAAATCATTGGCAAAGAAGTAACGGCCGTCTTCCAGGCGCTGCATAATGTAGGTGGCGGGTACGTTAAGGCCAAAGGCGCTTGTATCTGCGATTAGTTTTTGGGCAATAACGGCCGTTCGCTCTTTCCGGCGTAGTTGGCGAATCCGATCATCCAGGCGGGCAAAGGCATCTTCGTTCCGCAAAGCATCTATGTACGCTTTTGGCGGCCCGTCGGCCGTTTCCATTGCCAACTTTTGTTTTATATCCTCAAGAAAACCAACCGCATCCCTGTACGCTCCCGATGCTTCTTTCTCTTCGGCCTGGACATAAAGTTGGCGGCATTCTGTTTCCACAACAAACAGATTAAGCAGACCCGTAACCGGCTCGCTTCCATATTGAGTAGATATGTCCCCGATGACATTGGACATGGCTGATTGCGCCGTCTGCCATTCCTCAATTTGCTGTGGGATTTGTTTATCCGCTGCTTCTAGCCGGCGTACAGCCCCTGCCAGCGCGTTGCGAAACTTGCGTAGAGAGATCTCCGTTTCATCAATGGCAACAAGTCCGGCGTGAAATAAAAGCTGCCACCGTTTGACGCGAAGCTGCAATTTAGTAGGTTGTTCAGCCTGATACAGGGTGCGATTGGCCCAGGCAAGCGACTGTTCCGCCAAATCATAATTAGTGATTTCAAAAGCCAGCGCCGCACTGGCGATAAGGCGGTCTCCCTGACTTTGGACTAACCGCAGCGCATCTTGCCGATCGAATTCGGCATCGGTATATCCTTTACGCACGGCCGTATCCAGATAACGCAGCGCCTCATTTTCCGCAGCCAAATCCAACTCGGGGATATTGGCGTCAGTCATGTAGCTTTGTTGACGAAGGGCGTTTAGTCCGGCTTGGGCGGTATCGTTGGGCACCGTGGCTTTCTTCAGCGCTTCCCTCCCTTGTTGCGCTAACCATTCGCCGCTCTGCCGCGACGCGGTCAACCCATCCCGAACATCCCGGACCAATTCATCTGCATTGGCATATTGGCCGGAAAACGCCTTCAACAAAATCAAGCGCGTACCAATCGAAACCCCTCCATCCGCCCAGGCCGCATCGTCGAGTAAGCGTAAGCCGCTGCCCACATAGCGCCCGGTTAGCAGTTGATACCAAAGCGTCGCAAACATATGGATGTCTTCGCGCACGCCAGAGTCCTGTTTAGAACGCACGGCGTTCCAATCTAAAACAACCAGTTTGCCTGTTTGGTCATTCCAGCGCAAATCGCCCATTTTACGGTCGGCGCAGGTGTAACCGGCATTGTGCAATTTTTGCAGCAAAACCGCGTATTGCTCGGCGGCCTCCAAGAGTAACTCTTCACGCGGCCAGGGATCAAGCTGTGACAAATAATCACTAAGTTTGGCGTCCGGGGCCATTTCCAGCAGGAGGACGCGACGGCCGTTTTCCTCATCCGTTCCCCACCAGGCCATCGGTACGGTAGGATCGGGTAATGCCTGCCGCAATTGAACCAGCAAATCATACTCTTCTTCAAACCGTTTGAATTGGTCAAGAGGTAGATTGGGGGCGGGCAGCTTAACGGCTGCCCGTTTTCCATATTCATCTTGAGCGGCGTAAACCACAGCCAATAAGCCGCTGCCCAACCGTTCTCTCGTTACAAATTTAGTCCCGTCATCTCGGGTAATAAGCCGTTCCATACCTGGTTCCTTTGTAACTACTAAATCTCAGAGGTGACAGTCACTTGATACGGTTATTTGTCATAACTATCACCTCTGAGGAAAGTGACTGTCACCTTAGTAGTTACATTCCTTTATCTGTTAGCGACGCGCCGGCGCACTTCTTCCCGGACGATTAAAGCGGTAACAATAGCCAGATCGCGGGCCGCTGCGTCATCGCCCGGCCATAAATCCGGAGCCGCAGACATCCAGTCGGGCCGCGTCCAACGTCGCCAAATGTCTTCAACATCCATACCTGCATTGGCGATAGCCTCTTGCAGGCGGGTAACGTCGTCTATCGAGTCCCAAACGGCAAAGCGGACGAAACCCAGCACGGCCGGATGCAGCGGATCGTTTGGCTGATTGGCTAAAACAAGCGGAGCCTGTCCGGGGATTTCCAGACGCGCCTCCTCGCCCGTCCGTCGAATCCAACCGGCGCCGTAGGCCAGCGCATACAACCGGGCGCGCGCCGGGTCATTCAAACCGGTCACGACGGCCGGATGCAGCACATGCGACGTCAGATTTAATTCACTCATCATTTGTCGTTCCCGCTTGAGGGCGTGAGCTTCGGCGGCAAACACGGCCGTTGGTTCACCATCGCGCCGGTAAGCCTGCCTCGTTTCCTCAACCAAAAGCAACGCCGGCAGCGGCAGAACATCGGCGGCGCGCATCAGCAGCAGCGTATACGGGTCTGTTATGTTAACGGACAGCAGCTTTCGTTCAGCCGCCAGCCGCAGACGCAAATCATCTGTCAGGGCAACGGCCGTATCCGTCACCTGATAATTAACGCCTAACACCCCCCACTCATTTGCTTTATTAGCGTGTTCCGGACGGTAACGCAGCAGCGGGCCGGAATTTTGCCAGATGGTATCGGCCGTATGGGGTAATTGTTCCGAATGGAGCGCCGTTTGCTGCAAAACCGAAGCCAGCGTCTCCTCCTCCCATAGCTCGCGCGCCTGAGAACCGGCCAAATCCAACAGTGCCTGGGCAAACGTCGTTACGTCATCTTCCGCAGCGCCTAACTCATAATCCCGGTCGGCCCGCAAACTTAAACGGACGCCGCCATTCGGGTGCGGCTGCCAGTGGAAGCGGCGCAGCAAATCAGCCCGTTCCTCAGCATTATCCAGATATTTCTTGTACCAAGCGTCAACCAGCGCGTCGTCGTGGATATATTGCCGCACCAGAACCGCATCCATTTGCTCGCGCTGCGTTTGCAACTGCGCTTCCCAGCCCAGCAGCCATTCGTAAACGGATTGGGCAGCCGTACCGGCTTCGCGCCAGCTTTGTTGGCGCGTTTCGCGCAGCCGCTCGCTCAACAACCCCGCCTGTTGGCGTAGCGATCCTTGAGCCAGGGCCACTTCGGCGCGGTAGCTGGCCGGAAGCTGTTTGAAGCGGGACAAATTGGCGTCAACGACGCCGTCAACTTCGTCGTCCAGCCATTTTAATTCCGCTGCGGCCGTTTGCAGCTCCCGGCCAACCTGTTCCAGAAATGTGAACGCATAGGCCAGCTTACCGCTGCGAGCAGCCAATACGTCACTGTCCGACTGCCCGTTCAGAATGGTTTGCAGCGCCTGGCTGAGATAGGCGCGGAACTGCCGCGCTTCTTCGTCGGGCGCGCCAACGGAAGCGTTTTGCACGTCGGCGACCATTTCGCGCTGCCAGCCGGTCAGGGCCGTTTGCCCAATGAGGCCGATGACTGGCGAGCCGTTGGCGTAACCGGCTTTATTGCCCAGGAATTGACTGACCAGTTCCGGTTCGGCCGTCAATGCTATTTCCCGGCACAATTTTTCCGAAAGGGTTGGTTCGCCCGGTTCCTCGCCCATTAGCAGCAGGCGGACGAGTTCGCGGGCGTAACGGGCTTTCAGCCGTTCTACGATATCGTACAGGGGCAGCCGGTAGGTAAAACTGCCCAACCCGCCGACGACGATACGGCTGTTGCGCCGCTGCTCCTCTCCGGCCAAACCGCGCAAATTCTGCCGATGCTCTCCCATGACGCGGCCGCGGCTGGCCTTGTCCAGGAACAAAGTAGCTACGTCGGCGATAGAGGCGAAGACGCCGTCTTGCGGCATTTCATTGCCCAACGGCCGATCGGCGCGGTGTCCATCCAATAGATAGATTTCATCCAGCAAGCGGCTTTCCACCAGCCCGCCCAAGACCGGATCGCCAATCTGTTCTGCATTGTAAACCATGCGGAACGGCCGTCCCTGAGCCATCTGGAACCGTTCCAACTCGCGCAAGGAGGCGAATGTGTTGGCGGCTAACCGGTGGGGGTTGGCTGCCACGCGGGCAAAAGCGGCGTCCGTCACCAGGTAAGCTTCCACGCTTGTCCCTTCCGCCCTGACCGCTTCGGCCGCGCGTCGGGAAAGGTAGGCCAGGTCGGCCATGAGGGCGCTGCCTGTGCCGCCGGCCAAAGACCCCAACAGCATCACGCGGACACGGCCGTCTTCTGTCCGTACATCGCGCGCCGCCTGCGTCAGAATTTGCCATAGACGGGAAGCGTCTGCCCGGCTGCCCACGCCTTGCTTCACATCCCGCACCAGCGCAGCTCTCACCGGCGGGCGGCGGCCTTGCGTACCCAAACGCAAATCAAACCCGCCGCCGCCAGTCTTGTACGCCGTCAGCGGGAACCAATCGCGCAGTTCCGGCGGCAGCGCTGTTTCATCGGGCGTATTCTTAATCAAACGGCCTAGATTTTCGCTGAATTCAACAATTTCCGTTTCCGGGTTCAATTCCACACCGGCGAATTGGACGGGCACGTTTTGTCCGGCGCGCAATTCGTAAGCGGCCGTGTCCACCAGCAGCAATTTGACTTTTTTCGATGGCTGCCCGGCGCCGGCGTCCAGCAAATTTTTCTTGATTTGGGTAAGGATGTGACGTCCTGCGCCGCCCACGCCCAAAATAAGCGTCGGAATCGGTTCCCACACCGGCGGCGGCGCCCAGGCATCCAGGAAGTCCGGCGGCGGCAGCGGGTTACGCGGCGGGATTGGGGGAGGCGGCGGTTCGACGACAACCGGCGGCGGCGTTTTGTCGCGGCATACTAGCCAGGTTAAGGCTAACAGGAGCAACAGCGGAATGAGCCAGGGCCACAAGGCTAACAAACGCTGCCACCAGGGCGGCAATGTAGGCGGTTCTCCCCAACGCGGCAAATGTTCAAAAACGCCTTCCGCATCGGCGCCCGGCAGGGGGACGCCGGAACCGGATGCGCCGGTTTCGTCTATTTGGGTAACGTAAACGTCAAAGTTAGGATCGTCGCGGTTGGTGCTAAAGGCCAGCCAACGGCCATCGCGCGACCAACCGGGCCATGAATCGGCTGCCGACGGGGAGTTGGCAGCCAGCAAAATCGCTTCACCGCCCAACGCCGGAACCAGATAAATGTCGGAGGCGTCGTCGGCGTAAGTCGTTTCGCCTGTGGTGTGACGGGTAAAGGCCAGCCATTTTCCGTCGGGGGAGTAAGCGGGGTAATAATTAAACCCATCGCCGCTGGCCCCTGCCAGAGGAGAAGCCGTTCCGCCGGAGGCCGGGGCGACGTAAATGTCGCTGGGGGATTCAATGTTGAACCCGCTGGCCGTTGGGTCTACGGTGCGGACAAAGGCGATGGATTGTCCGTCTGGCGACCAGGCGGGCATGGTTTCTACTTGATCGGGTTCGCTGGCGCCGGCCAATGGCGACAAGCTGCCGGTTTGCGTATCCAGGATGTAGATGTCTTTATCGTTGAG
>JANTGY010000071.1 GCA_024762695.1 Anaerolineae bacterium | reverse complement strand
CCCCCACGCGGATGTTGGTGGCGATGGAGGAAACAGCCAGTCCGGTGCTGACGGTGATGACGTGGGCCAGCAAAATGATGAGGATGCCGCCAATCAGCCCGGCATTGCCAATCACCCAGCCCAGGCGCAAATACATGATCGCCCCCAGGATGGTGAGGACGGTGGGGACAAATACCCCGGCGAAGGCGCCAAATTTGGCATCCTGGCTGCGCGAACGGCCGTTAATCCGCGACAAAAACGATTCCATAGGCAGAATTATAAACGAAATTGATGTGGATTGGGGGATTTACGAATTTTTTGGTAAATTCGTTTGGGAAATTCTTATCCAAAGGAGCGGGTGCAATGGGTGTAAGCGATTCACAATTAATCATGCAGCGAGGGCCTACGCCGGGTCATATCTTTGCTTTGTCGGGAATGGCGATGAAAATCGGCCGCGCGACGAATAACGATATTGTGATTAACGATCCGGAGATGTCGCGGCAGCATGCCCAGCTTATCCCGCAGGGGGATGGGTATGCTGTTCAAGACCTGGGCAGCACCAATGGCACTTTTGTGAATGGTCAGCGCATTGCCAACATGACTCCCATTTATCAGGGGGATGTCGTTGCCTTTGGCGACGCGATTTTTTTGTTGTATCAAGTGGATTGGGAGACGGATAGTCAGCCAATTCCGCCGCCAACGATTGGCAAACCGCAGCCGGTAACGGCCGTTTCCCTTGAACCAGAACCAGTCTCCATCCCTGCGTCCCAGCCTGCCGCGCCGCCACCTGCGCCGCCGTTATCCAGCCCTGGACCGGCTATCGCCTCATCGCCGCAAATTCCACATTTGACGGTGGAGGATTATGTGGCTGACGCTATGGCTAAACGCCGCCGTACCTGGATTGTTGGCTGTTTGGCCGCTTTTTTGATTATCATTTGTTTGTGCGGGGCGTTGGTTTTCTTTTTGGATGCCTATGAGCAGGGGCGTTATTTGTACTGCGGGGTGTTACGGCCGTTTTGGCAGCTTATCCTGGGGCCTTTCGGGTTTAATCCCGCTTGTTAAAGACAGTAATTTGTAATTTGGTAATTGGTAAGGAGCTTGCTATGGCGAATTACCAATTACCAATTACCAATTACCAATTACCAATTACCAATTACCAATTACCAATTACCAATTATTATCTATCCTTCTGCTTCTGGCCGATAATGCCCTTCCACCCAAACGCTTTTATCGGCGCCGACTTCCTTTTTCCACACCGGCACAATCTCCTTCAACCGATCAATGCCGTAGCGGGCGGCGTCGAACACGCCCTGGTCGCGGTGGCCGGAAGCGCAGGCGACAAAGGTGGTCATTTGGCCGATGTCCAGCTTGCCGATGCGCTGGACGATGGCAATGCCTTTTACCTGCGGCCAGCGTTCCCAAATCTCGCGGGCGATTTGGGCCATTTTGGCTTCGGCCATCTCTGAATAGGCTTCATATTCCAGATGCAAAGTTTGTGGCGGCAGCCCGTCGCGGGTTGTTTGGCCGCGCACGGCGCCGGTAAAGCTGACAACCGCGCCTACATCGGGCTGAATGAGACGCGCTTGAATGGCGTCCATATCCAGCTTGTCGGCGGTGATGGCGAAGTAGGTAGGGTAGGGCATTTCGCTGCCGCCACTGACAGGCGGGAATAAGGCCACTTCGGCGCCGGGCGGGATGGGTGTGTTTACATCGGCGAACGCTTTGTTGACGGAGATGAGGGAAGTAGCGAGTAGGGGGGCCAGGTTGGGGTAAACGGCCGTCACCTCATCCAACAACATCTGCCCCGTAGCCGGTTCGGGCAGGGTGACAGCGATGCGATTTTGTCCGGCATGGTCTTTGAGCGTAGCGAATAAGCGAATTTGTATTTCCATGAGGTTACTCTTCTGTGGTGAAGGCGCCGCTCTGGCCGCCATCTTTGTGCACCACGCGCACATCGGTCAACCGCATACCGCGATCAACCGCTTTAGCCATATCGTAAATGGTGAGTCCGGCGACGGAAACGGCCGTTAACGCTTCCATTTCCACGCCCGTTTTACCGCGCAGCCGCACCGTCGCCTCAATATCCACCCGACTTTCCGCCGGATTGGGCGTGCAAACGACGTTGATATGGCTCAACAACAAGGGATGACACAGCGGGATTAAATCGCTGGTACGTTTGGCGGCCATCACCCCTGACAATTGGGCTACGGCTAAAACGTCCCCTTTTTTCATGTTTCCTTCTATAATTAACTGTAAAGTTTCTGGCTGCATCGTTACGCTGCCGCGCGCGACAGCGACCCGTTCCGTATCCGGTTTGTGACCGACATCTACCATTTTGGCGCGGCCAGATTCATCTAAGTGCGTAAGTTTTTTTGACATTGGCATGATCTTAGTGGGCAAGTGGCAAGTTTGCAAGTGGCAGGTGTGCAAGTGGCAGGTGTGCAAGTGGCAAGTGTGCAAGTGGCAGGTGTGCAAGTGGCAGGTGTGCAAGTGGCAAGTGTGCGAGTAGCGAGCAAAGTTGGGTTGAATGACGTGCAACTTGCAAACTTGCATACATGCAGACTCTTTTCATGAAACCATTTTACGACTCCATCTACCTTTCCCCGCATTTGGATGATGCGGCGCTTTCGTGCGGCGGGCAGATTTTTGCGCAGACGACGGCCGGTCAATCGGTTTTGGTTGTGACGGTGATGGCCGGTGATGTGCCTGACGGCGAGCTTTCGGATTTTGCGGCAGAGTTACATGCGCGCTGGGAATTGGGTTCTGAGGTAACGGCCGTGCGCCGGGCTGAAGATGCGGCGGCGTGCGCTGTGTTGGGCGCCGATTTCGCCCATTGGGATGTGCCCGACTGCGTTTACCGGCGTTCGGCAGCGACGGGCCAGCCGCTTTACCCCACCTGGCCGGATGTCATTGGCGCGGTTCATCTTGATGAGGCGATTTTGATTGAGCGTTTGACCGAAAACATTATCGGATTGCCGGATTACGGCCGTTTAATTGCTCCGTTGGGCGTTGGCCGTCATGCCGACCATCAGGTGACGCGATTGGCGGCTGAACAGGCGGCAGGCGGCAAATTAATTTATTATGAGGATTACCCTTATGTTGCCGAGGCGGGCGCGTTGACGGCCGTCATTCCCGACAGTGATCCACATTGGCAGCTAACGGTTATCCCTTTGCAAGAAGAAGATTTAGCGGCTAAAGTGGAGGCGATTGCCGCGTTTGTTTCGCAGATGAGCACTTTTTTTGAAGGACACAACGATTTAGTGGCACAAATAAATGCCTACGCTCAACAGGTTGGCGGCGAACGTCTTTGGCATCGGATGACGGCTAATTGAAGATTTCACGCCTTTAGCACAAGGTTCCCTTGCTCATTTGGGCGAGGTCAACTTATAATAATTGAGGTAGGGATTGAAAGGTAAACATCATTATGGGGCGATTAACAACACGACAGCTTACCAGCAAACGTAACCGCAAGAAAAAACTAAACCAAAAGAGCGGCTTACAACCCGGCGATACGCTGCAAGAGCGCTATCGTATTGTTGGCACGTTAGGCGTTGGCGGCTTTAGTTCAGTGTACCAGGCGCGCGATATGCGTTTCCCCAATGTCACCAAGCTGTGCGCCATCAAAGAGATGGTCATTTCAGCCCCCGACCCCCAAATCCGCGAATTAACCATCAAGTCTTTTGAGCGTGAAGCCAGTATGCTGGCGATGCTCGACCACCCAGCCATTCCTGATATCTCCGACTATTTTACCGAAAAGGATCGCAGCTATTTGGTCATCGATCTGATTCGGGGCAAAGATTTGGAGGCGTGGCTCGATGATCTGACTGATTTTCTGGATCAGGAGACGGCGTTGGATTGGGCTTTGCAATTGTGTGATGTGTTGGCCCACTTACATAACCAAAAACCGCAGCCGATTGTTTTCCGCGACATGAAGCCGTCCAACATTATGTTGGACCAATATAGTCGTATTCGCATTATTGATTTTGGCATTGCTAAGTTATTTGAAACGGATCGTAAAGGTACGATGATTGGTACGGAAGGGTATTCGCCGCCGGAGCAGTATCGCGGCCAGGCGACCCCGGCGGGCGATGTGTATGCGTTGGGGGCGACTTTCCATCATCTTTTGACGCGGCAAGACCCGCGCCTTGAGCCGCCGTTTACGTTTGCCGAACGGCCGATTAGCGCGGTTAACCCGCATGTAACGCCGGCCTTTGAGGCGGTGATTATGCGCTGCCTGGCTTATGATCCGAATGATCGTTATCATGACGCATCGGCCTTGAAAGAGGCGTTGTTGGTTGTATCGCGGGCTAAAGAAGCGGTGGTAGGAGGCGAGATAGGGGAAACGGCCGTCGTAACCCCGCTTTCTAATAATGCGTCTCGGCCGGCTGAAACAAAGGTCGCTGCCGCTGAACCGGATAAACCAGTCGGAAATTTAGTGAAGCCAATTTGGACGTTTAAGTGTGAGGATGAGATACGCGCGAAAGCGGCTGTTACTGAGGACATGGTTTTGGTAGGAGCCTATGACAACAACCTTTATGCTTTATCGCGCGAACGGGGCGAATTTATTTGGAAGTTCCCAGCTTCAGACGGCTTCGGATCGTCGCCTTATATTTATGACGGTTCGGCGCTTATCGGATCGGTGGACAAGCATTTATATTCGTTGAACCTGAAAAACGGCCGTGTCAATTGGCGTTTTGCCGCTAATGCCCCTATTTATTCATCTCCTGTTGTCCGTTTCGACCATATTTTCTTTGGCTCTGATGACGGCAATCTTTACGCCCTCAGTTCGCAAGGCCGCCTTGTTTGGAAAGCCAACGCCTACGGTCAGGTGCGTTCAACCCCCTTTGTCGATGACGAACGCATCTACTTTGGCACTGAGGGGGGGTATATTTACTGCCTGGAACTCTCCAGTGGGAAAGTGAAGTGGCAATCGCAGGCTAAGCGCGCCGTTACCTCCTCGCCAACTGTGGCCGAGGATATTGTGTTGGTTGGCTCGATGGATTCGACAATTTACGCGATGGATGCTGGATCAGGGTGGACAATTTGGCGCACGCGTACACGGCGGCCCATTATTTCGTCGCCCACAGTGCATGGCGATTTTGTGCTGATTGGCTCTTCTGACGGTAATTTATATGCGGTCGATCTGGTTACCGGGCGACAATTGTGGACTTATGAAACGAATGGACAAGTCACCTCGTCGCCGGCCGTTTGGGAGGACTCGGTGTATTTTGGGTCTACAGACGGTCATATTTATTGTGTTAGCTTGAGGAAAGGCGAATTGCGCTGGCGGTTTGAGACGGGCGGTCCCGTTATCTCGTCGCCGGTTATTGAAGAGGGCATTTTGTATATTGGTTCATCTGACAACACTTTATATGCTTTGCCGGCCTAAGTAACCGACCAACAATGACTTCCCTTTTTAGAAGGGCGGTTACTCAAAGGGCATCCACCAATTCTGATAACTTATTTGTGGATGCCCCCTAACTGAAACAAGTTTGAAATATATTGAGCGTCACTGATTGACGATTATTGGATAGAATAAGAAGTGATAAATTTATGAATGAGTCAGCGCCTTTGACTGAACCGGATGAACTTAATGGGGATTCGTTTGCCGATGAATTGAATGGGCTTGTTGATGAAGTGGAATCAAGCATGGATGAGGAGAACGAGATGACGGGAATTATTGAAATTCCTTCGGCGAAAGCGGGTCAAAATGATGAGGTTTCCGATACCGGCGCTTCGTCATTTGGCGCAGCGCCGGGATTGAGAGCGGCTTATCGCACCTCTATGGGGCTTGTTCGCAACAGAAATGAGGATTCATGTCTGATTTTCTCGTCGGGTTCGGGCGGTCATTTTCCACTGCTGCCTTTTGGATTGTATATTGTGGCCGATGGTATGGGCGGACATGCTAATGGACATGTAGCCAGTAAAACGGCGACGCGGGTGGCGGCGCGCCATATTCTAGACAAGATTTATTTACCGTTGTTGTATGATGCCGGCGGATTGAATCAAACGCCAATTCAAGAGGTTATGGTTGATGCGGTGCAGGCGGCGAATACGGCCGTTTTTATGACTGACCCAGAATCGGACAGCGGAACGACGCTGACGATTGCATTGGTGTTGGGACAGCGTTTGCATGTGGCTCATGTCGGCGACAGCCGCCTTTATATGTGGGTAGACGGCCGTTTAGAGGCAGTGACAAACGACCATACTCTGGTACAGCGGATGCGGGATGTGGGACAACCGGCCGACGACGTTATGTACGACCAAATAAAGCATGTGGTCTTGCGGGCCGTGGGGCAAATGGAGGAAGTTGAGGTCGATACCTACATGCGCCTCTTACCTAAAAATGGAAAATTATTGGTTTGTTCGGATGGATTATGTGGATTTGTCTCAGATGAAGAGATGCAAGAGATCATGAACCGCGATATAGACATTGAGACGATGGCCGACACGTTGTCTGATGCGGCGATGTCGGCTGGAGGCTATGATAATATTACGGCCGTTATCGTAGACTTAATTTTTGAATAGCCGCCGCGACTTAATCGGAAACGATTCTGATGACTGACGACTCTGATTATTACGCCATACTTGGCGTATCGCGGGATGCGACAGAAGCGGCGATACGCGACGCTTTTGCCAGCTTGCTCTCCCAATTTTCACAAGAAGGCAAAGGAGAGCCGGCTGATCCTGCCTACCAGCAGATTCTTCATGCCTATGATGTATTAAGCGATTCAGACCGGCGGGCCACTTATGACTCCTTGATGGCGGAAACGGCCGTTTCCGCTCTAACCGTCAATGTCCAGGCCAGCCGAGACGAGATTCAACTCTCCAAAACCTTACAACTCATCTATTTACTCATTGAAATTATTCCTCCCGATATCCGATCAAAATCGCAGCGTCCTCTCAACCTGAGCCTCGTCATTGACCGCAGCACCTCCATGAAAGGCGAACGCTTGAACCACGTCAAGTCAGCCATCGAACTGTTAGTCGGTAAACTGGCGCCTGACGATATGCTTTCCATCATCAGCTTCAGCGATCGCGCCGAAATCGTCGTTCCGGCAGAACCCGTAAAAAACAAACAAGTTCTAATGAGCAAAGTGCGCGGCATATTTGCCTCTGGCGGCACCGAAATATACCAGGGACTAGCTGCCAGTATGCAGCAGCTTCGTCAAGCCTCCCTGGCGCAATATACCAACCGCCTCATCCTGCTAACCGATGGCCACACCTATGGCGACGCCGACCAATGCCTGCAACTAGCCCGCGAGGCGGCTCGACAAAACGTAGACATCAGCGCCTTCGGCATTGGCTCCGAATGGAACGATGAATTTTTAGACAGCCTCGTCGCCCCCTCAGGCGGTCAATCGCAATATATCGAAACGCCTGCCCAAATCATAGATTATCTGCGCAAACAAATAAAAGGGTTAGGCAATATCTACGCCCGCGATTTACGCTTATCATTAGATTTCCCACGCAATGTCGCACCCAAATTTAGCTTTAAGCTGACCCCTTTTGCCCAACCATTAGCCATAAACAACAACGCAATCAAATTAGGGAATATCGAATCTCGCCATCCATTGTCATTTTTACTCGAACTGGGTATTGAGCCGCAAACCATGCCCGCGAGAATAACAATTCCGCTCAATTTCACTGTCAATTTGCCGAAGCAGGCCGAATTTTCCTTTAAGCATTCCTACAAAGTCGCTATTTTAGAACACGTCGCACAGGTCGAACCGCCGCCAGGCATCAAAAAAGCGGTGCGTATGCTAAATATGTATCGTATGAACGAGAAAGTTGTCGATGATGTGGAAGCCGGTCATTTAGAAGCGGCGACCCGGCGCATGCGACACCTGACGACCAGATTGTTAGAAGCCGGGCAGACTCGGTTGGCCCAGCAAGCCCATGCCGAAGGAGATCGGCTGGCAGCTATGGGAACGCTCTCGTTGGAAGGCCGCAAGAAGTTGAAATATGGAACGCGGGCTTTGCTTAGCCAGACCCTCGCAACGATGGACTTGAATTCAGAATGATAACGTGCAAAGATTGCGGCGCGCAGCAGCCAGACGGGACTTTGTTTTGTGACGAGTGCGGCTGCTATCTGGTCGAAATGGGTACGCGGACAACAGTGATCCTTCCGTTTTCTGACTTTGCTTATCGAACACCGCCGCCGCCCATTGCCGATTTTAAACCGGCGTCATTAGATGAGGCAATAACAATTACTTTTATTATTCCCAGCAGTCGTCGTCGGTTAGAATTGAAGTTGACTGATCAGATTCGTGTGGGACGCGCCGACGAACCATTGAATGACTTGCTTGAGCTTAATTTGGCGGCCGATGATGGCGCCGAAATGGGCGTGTCGCGGACTCATGCAGTGATTCAACCTGCCAGCGAAGGGCTGGTAATCATCGATTTGCAAAGTACCAACGGCACTTTGCTTAACAACTCGCCTTTGTCGCCCAAAATACCCTACCCCATCAAAAATGGCGATGAGTTGCGGTTTGGCGATTTATTGGTGCATATCTTGTTCTAGGTTGTAGTTCATGCAGAAGAAGAGGTTTTTATGGTTTCTATAATCGTTCATATTGCGAATGAAGATGCGATTGTTTGTGAGGTTGACGAACTCCCGGATCCGACTAGTTTGTTTATTCAGATGCAAAATCCGCGCCGCCGCGATGGCAAGGATGTGCATTATTTGGATGAGGAAGTGACGAGTATGCTTGTTCCGTGGCATCGGATTACGTTTGTCCAACTGCTGCCTTCGGCTGACACGGAAGAAGTTATTGGTTTTGTGCGTGAATAATATGGTTGAAAAAATCCCTGCCTCGTTAGAACCGAGCGCGCCTCGTTTAATTCTGATTGTGGATGATGAAGCGAGAATGCGTCGGTTTATTCGGATGAACATGGAGCTGGAAGGCTACCAGGTTCTGGAAGCTGAAAATGGCTTGCAAGCGTTAGACCAAATCCGCCAGCATACGCCTGAATTGGTGATTATGGATGTGATGATGCCGGAGATGGATGGCTTTGAAACATTGAAGCTGCTGCGCGAGATTTCGACTGTGCCGGTTATTTTGCTCACTGTGAAGAGTGATGAGGATGATAAGATTCAAGGTTTGGGTTTGGGCGCAGATGATTATATTACGAAACCGTTTAGTCCGCGTGAGCTGAGCAGCCGGGTGAGCGCTGTTTTGCGGCGGGCGGAATGGCCGGCGCCGGCGCCGCGAACGGTGCTCCGTATTGATGATCGCTTGTCTGTTGACTTTAATCGCCATCAAGTGATTGTTGACGAAGAGCGGATTGATTTACGGCCGACTGAGTATCGGCTGTTGAATCATCTTATCCAAAATGCGGGTTGGGTTGTGCCCCATGATACGCTGTTGGCGAAGGTGTGGGGCTATGAGTACCGTGAGGAAACGCATTACTTGCGCTTGTATATCAATTACTTGCGGAAGAAGATTGAACGGGACCCGGCGCATCCTGAGTATATTTTAACGGAGCGGGGCGTGGGCTATCGATTTGTGGATTACAGAGGGAACTGAGCGGCGATGTATTTGATTGAGAAGGATATGGATCGGGTTACGGCCGTTTCCCCCCAAAGGGGTCGGTTGGGGGTTTACTTTTGTCCATTCTCAATTATCATTACTTGTTATGACGCACCACAGCGCCCCGGATGGGGAACAGTTTTTTGAGCAGATAAACAGCTACCTTAGCATAGAGGAGGTCAGGTGTGTGCGGGAAGCATTTGAACTTGCTCGTCGGGAACATGGCGATCAACGCCGTAAATCCGGCGAGCTTTTTTTTACGCACCCTCTGACAGTTGCATGTTATCTATCCGAATACCATTTAGACGCACCTGCTTTGGCGGCCGCCTTGTTGCATGATGTGGCTGAGGACACCCATGTTCCCATTGCTCAGATTGAAGCGCAGTTTGGGCCGGAAGTGGCGCGGTTGGTTGACAGCGTTACGAAGCTAAAGGACGTCTCTTTAGGTGTTGCTCGCGGCCGCCGACTGTCCAAAAAAGAGATTGAAGACGCCAGTTTAGCCAAGTTGTTGGGCGCCATGACCGGCGATGTGCGCGCCGTCATCATCAAATTATTTGATCGATTGCATAATATGCGCACGATTCAAGCGACGCGACGCGATCGGCAAATTCATAAAGCGAATGAGACGTTAGCCGTTTATGCGCCGCTGGCTAATCGCCTGGGCATTTGGAAGCTCAAAAACGAACTAGAATCTTTGTCGTTGCAGACCTTGAATAACCAGGCGTATCAAATCATCAAACAAAGACGAGAGCAGATTAATCGGGAACATCAACAGTTTTACGAATTGGTTAGTAATCAAATCTTTAATGGTTTATTGGAAGTTAACCTGGATGTACGCAGCGTCGTCTTGTCCCCGGAAAACATTTACACCGTGTATCAAGATCAACTTCGCCGCGGAGCGTCGTTTCATGCTGTTGACCAGACGATGCGCGTAGTTATTATGATGGCCGATTGGATGGCCTGCTATCGGGCGTTAGGGCATCTGCATCAATTGTGGCGGCCGGTTCCCGGTACGTTTGACGATTATATTGCCGTCCCCCGCGATAATTTGTACCGTTCGCTGCATACGACGGTTGTGCATAGAAATGGACAGCGGCTGAAGCTGCGTTTCCGCACGCCGACGATGGATAAGGTGTCAGAGATTGGCGTGCTGTCCCGCTGGCTTTATGCGGGTACGCCTTTTTGGTCAAAGAGTGTGGCCGATCGGGTGGAGACGTTTCTGGCGAATATCAGCGACAACATTAATTTGGAATCGCAGAATCCTGGGGCGGGCGTTAAGGGGGTTGTCGAAGATGTTTTTGGCCGACAAATTCGCGTTTCTACGCCGCGCGGCGATGTGGTTGAGTTGTCGCAAGGGGCAACGCCGATTGATTTTGCTTATGCTATTCACACGGGCTTAGGCGATCAATGTCATGCGGCTTATGTGAATGGGGCGCTATATCCGTTGAATAAACCTTTAAAGGATGGGGATCGAGTACATATTGTGAAGAAACTGCGGGCGCAGCCGCAGCGTTTTTGGCTGGACGAGGATTTGGGTTATATCGCTACGACTTATGCCCGTTCTCATGCGCGCCGTTGGTTCCGTCGTTTGTCGGCGGCAGCGGCGGTTACTCAGGGCCGTGAACTTCTTCGGTATGAACTCAACATGCTGGGCTTTCCCCAACGCCCGCACCAAGACATTGCCAGCTCCTTTCAATACAAAACCACAACCGACCTCTATTACAGTCTTGGCCGCGCTGAACTGCTGCCCACCGTCGTTGCTACCCGCGTTTTGGAGGATGAATGGAGCCAACGGCCGTCGCGCGATCTTGACCATATTGTTTACACTGCCAAAGGCGAGAAACTAGTTATCACCAATGCCTACAACCGTAAACTGCGTTTGTGCGGCACATGTCGCCCTCTGGCCCGCGATTCGATTGTTGGATTTGTGCGCGCCGATGGTACGATTACAGTCCATAAGGAAGGCTGCCGCACCTTGCGCCCGGAATTAATGTTTGGGCGCACCCTAAAGCTGGGATGGAGCGACGAGTCGGCTGCGCGACGCGGCCGTTTGGTTACCATTCAAGTGGACGTCTATGATCGTCCTGGGTTATTGTTTGAAATCACGCAGTTGATGCAAGACAGGCAAATCAACATCACCTATATTTACACCCCGCCACGCCGCAAGGGGGAAATGCAAATGATTTTGACGGTGGAAGTAATTACACCGCGGCAGTTAGTGGGCATTTTGCATCAGATTTATGCTTTAGCTAACGTGTATGCGGTGCGTTGTTTACAACAAGGGCCGCCCCCCGCTTACAACGAAACGCCAACCTCGCTATATCGGCCAGAGTAAGGCTAAATACCCTATAATCTGAAAACGCCTTAAGTGGGGTACTTAACAGTGTACTTGAGCGGATTCCACGCAATCGCTATATTTCTTCCTGATTATTTTGCGGAATCTGCCTAGACATCTCCCCGCTTCTGCTTGCCCGTTCGCTTTGTGTTATGATTAGCAGACAAACAAAAAAGACCAGCCAATGAATGGCTGATCTCTTTATTTTAACAACCAGGATTGATTGATTTATTTAGACAGCGTCTTCAGGCAGCGCGTGCACACATATTTGCGGACTTTGCGCTCGCCTTCGTAAATTGTCGCCCGTTGGATATTAGGCTTAAATTGACGCTTTGTCTTTTTCTGTGAGAAGCTCACGTTGTGGCCGGACATCGGCCCTTTGCCACAAATTTCACACTTGGCCATAATTCACCTCGCCCTGACAAATTAAAAGCGACCATTTGCGGTCGCTCAGTTTCAAAATGATCGACTTAGGATTATAATCGAGGAGATTTATTTTTGCAAACAAGCGAGTAACTGGAGCAGGCTTTTACCAAAGTAAGCTTTCAAAGATTGTCACCCCCGCGAAGGCGGGGGTCTATCTCGTGAACACAAATGGATTCCCGCCTTCGCGGGAATGACATTTCTCTACTTTGGTAAAAAGCCTGGTAACTGGAGATTGAGAGGCTGGAGATGCGAATGATGAACCAGTTTTTGGTCTCTAATCTCTATTTTGGGAGAAAACATGCCTGTCAAAGAAGATCCATTAGGGATGATTGATATTTCGCCAACGGCCGTTTCCACCATTGCTAGCCGCGCCGTAAATCAATGCTATGGCGTTGTGGGTATGGCTAATAAAAATTTGGCCAATGGCATTGCCAATTTACTATCCCGCGACAACCAACGCGGTATCGAAGTCGCCATTGAAGGCGACTCGGTGACCATTGATGTGTATGTCATCGTCGAGTACGGTGTGCGCATTCGCGCCGTTGCCGAAAGCGTCCAGCACACCGTGCAATTCCACGTCGAAAAATCGTTGGGTTTGCCGGTTCAGGCCGTTAACGTGTATATTCAAGGATTGCGCTTGAATAAAGAAAAATCAGAATAAAAAGCAAAGTGCAGGATGGGATGGCGACGGCCGTTCCCATTTTGCACGTTGTGAGGAAAAGGGAAGTGACACAAGAAACATCCACCACACCACCGCCTAAGTGGCTGCAATGTAACGGGCAGCAGTTTCGTAAACTCGCCCAGGCCAGCCTGGTCTGGTTAGAAAAACACCATCGCATCGTCAATGATCTAAATGTGTTCCCCGTGCCTGATGGCGACACCGGCACAAACATGTTGCTGACGATGAAATCGGCTTATAAAAAAATTGAAAACAGCAATGAAACTCACGTCGGTAAAATGGCCGGCGACCTGGCGCATGGCGCGTTGATGGGCGCGCGGGGCAACTCCGGCGTTATCCTCAGCCAGATTTGGCGCGGTTTAGCCAAGGGATTAAAGGACAAAGAAACCTTTAACGCTGCCGATTTAGCCCAAGCCATCCAGGTCGCCTCCGATACGGCCTACAGCGGTGTCATGCGACCTGTTGAGGGGACAATCTTGACCGTTGTCCGCGAGGGGGCGGAAGAAGCCCAAGATGCGGCCGAGAAGAGTGAGGATTTACGCTTCGTCTTGGACCGCGTGCTGGAACGATGCGAACAGGCGCTGGGGCGTACGCCCGATCTTCTGCCGGTACTCAAGCAGGCTGGCGTTGTAGATTCTGGTGGGAAGGGCTTGGTTTACATTTTTGAAGGAATGTTGCGTTATGTAAATGGACAGATGGAAGGCCTGGCCGATGGAATG
>JANTGY010000070.1 GCA_024762695.1 Anaerolineae bacterium | reverse complement strand
GCAACTTCGCATCCCCGCAAAAAGGTTTACGCAAAAATGGTCGTTAGTAAAGAAGAAGAATTACTCGAATCCCTCCGCTCTGTCATTGACCCTGAAATTGGTCTGAACGTTGTTGAATTAGGCCTCATCCGCAAGTTAGACATTGATGAGAACGCCAACAGCGCCAACATTACCATGATTTTGACTACGCCTTTCTGCCCCTATGGCCCGCAGCTCATTGGGCAAGTGCGCGCCGTTGGCAGCCAAATCATGAGCGGCGGCGCCACCGTTGAGGTCGGGACTGAATTGTGGGACCCATCGATGATGGAAGAAGGCGCCGGCGGGGATTGGGGGCTGTTTTAAGGTCATTGGTAATTCGGCAATCAGTTCTCAATCTGAATTACTATTTACAAATTACCAATTACTCGCCTGGCAGCTACGGCAAAAACAAACGGCTCGCCCGCAGCCAATCGACAAACAAATACAATGCGCCAGCCCCGTACAACAGGGACAAGATTAACGCGCGCGAAGTGGGTAAACGGCCGTATCCTCTACCCATCATAATTGCAATTGCTGGAAATGAGAGCATAAAATAGCGATGATCTGGCAGCGTTAACCCCAACAAGAGCCACACCACCCCAATCCACAGCAAAAGAAGCCAATCCGCCATTTGGCGGCGGTGAGCGAGGGCAATAACGCCCAGCGCGATGAGCGGCGCATTGTACGGCCCTAATGCCGAAGGCAAGCGCGTTGTAAACGCTTCTAATGCAAACTGCCGTGCTAGTTGATTGGTCATAATCAGCGCCGCGTATGTCGTTAGCGTTTCAATTTGGGCGGCCAAAATGCCATAAGCGTAGGCGACGACGCCCCAGGCCAGCAAAAATAAGGCCGGAATCAGAACGAGTGGAGAAAGGTAACGCCACTGTCGTCGCACATCTGGCAGAGCAATGAAAAAAGCCAGCGCTACGGGATAAATGAAGACCATTGTGTATTTGGTCAACATGCCCAAGCCAATTACGCCCGCTATGAGAAATGCCTGGCGGTAAGACGGCCGTTTCACCAATCTAATCGTTAACCACAATGCCAGAACAAAGAAAAAAGTGACCGGAATATCCGTCATGGCGGCGGCCGTCTGCCGCATGATGAGTGGGAACGACAGCAGGAACAACGCTGCCGCCCAGCCTGTTGCCCGGTCGTATAAATCGCGGCCAATCAAGTAAGTTAGGATGATTACGGCCGTTCCCATCGCCACCCCAACCAAACGCATCACAATCAATTCCGCGCCAAACAAACGCAAGGCATAGCCATACGCCAACATCATCAACGGCGGATGCTGGGCGCCTAACCAGGGCAGCTCTGTGTAACCACGCAGCAGCGCTCCTGCGCCGCCCTCGGCCACGATTTGCGCCGCGCGCAAGCTATTTTCCTCGTCCCAGGGCCAGACGCGCTGCACGCTGGCATAGTACGCGCCAATGAGGAGTACGGCCGTCGCCAAACCCGCTAACAACCATCTCTCCCGTCGCTCCAGTACCGTTTCCCAATCCGGCCGTTTAGCAAACCAACGGGCGGGCAAAAGGAGAAGGGGAACGGCCGTCGCCACGCTAAAAATCATCAATGGCAGGACTTTATCCGGTCGGGAAATATCGCCCCAACGCCAAACGGCCGCTAACCAAATCAATTGCAGAAAAATAGAAAGCTTTAAGGAATGGGCGATGAGAAATTGGCTGAGGCGATTATTCATTGGGATGTTTTCGATCCAAACTGTTTTTCGCGGAAAAACCCAAGGGCGTTAGCAATTTGAGCAATGAACAGAAGCAACGCCTGCCTTGCCGGCGCCTCGGCGCGGCCAAAGGGGAAGCGCAGCAACTGCCAATAAAAACGAAACGACTCTATGTGAATACGGCCGTCTCCCCTCTTGGCCCGCTGCCTGTGAAATTGAAAGGCGCCTCGGCCATAATTCCAATGCTGTCTCCAGAATCCCTTTATTGTGAGATGATGGTCGTGGTAAACCAATGCATTAGACGCTAAAACCATTTCATGCCCATGCGACAGCCAACGGTCGCAAAATTCCCGATCTTCTCCAGCCGCTAAGGGCATGGTCTCATTAAAACCATCCATTGCCACAAAAGGGCCTGACTTCATTGCCAGATTGTTAGAAGTAAAAAAGCGGAGTCCAGATGACGGCCGTTTTTGAGCATAGCTATACAAATAATCAATTAACAATTGGCTGGCAACAGAATACCGGTTGTGGGGCAATCCATTGACGACTTTGCCGCCAACTAGAGCTTGCGGCGCGGCCTCTAATGCGGCCTGCAAAGCGCTCAGCCAACCAGCGTCCACACGGCAATCATCATCGGTAAAAGCCAAATAACGGCCGTTCGCCAAATTTGCCCCATGATTCCGCGCCGCCGCCGGGCCGCTGTTCGCCTGCCGCGCCAGCCGGATGTTGATTTGGTTGGCGATGGGGTTGATGACGGCCGTTAAATCTGCCGATCCGCCATCATCCACCACAATCACTTCAAACGCATCACGGGGAAAATCTAATACAGCAAGGGATTGCACACACCGGCTCAAGGCAGACGGCCGATTGTAAGTCGGGACAATAATTGAGAATTCTAACAACTGCGTCACAATTAGCATCCCCCATTGATCATTTTGTTAGCTGACGCGAAGGATGACGGCCGTCGCGCCAATGTCTGAACCGCTCGTAAAAAATGCCCAGCCGATAAGCAACCTGCGCGCCGGCCACCACGCCCCGCGCCCGCCAGGATAGAGCCGAACGCCAAAGATGACGCGCCAACGTAGAATAAAATTGAACGGCCGTGCCGCCTTGTCGGGTCGCCCCAGACAGTTTTTGATCCTTGTAAAAATAATAACCGCCCCGGCCATAACGAAACTGCTGGCGCACATGCCCCCAAGCGCTAAGTTGGTGATGATGCCAAACCTGCGCCGCCGGATAATAGCCAGTACGAAACCCCATGCGCGTCAAACGATGACTTAATTCCAAATCCTCCGCCGCCGCCAAATAAAAGCTCTCATCAAATCCACCGACGGTTTCAAACACCGCGCGATCAAAGGCAGCGTTATTGGAAACCAACAACAGCGCATTCTCCTGGGCGTCGCGCATAAACCCATATAAAAAATCAATGAGGAATTGGGCCGCTTGCATCCCCGCCTGGCGCTTTTGAGGATTTAAAGTTTGCCCCCCAATGGCATCCCAACCCGTGTCCCCAAAACCGCGCTCAAATTGGCGCAGCCAATCCGGCGTTACCCGGCAATCATCGTCAGTAAAAGCCAGATACGAATATTGGGCCGTTTTGGCGCCCGCATTTCGAGCCGCCGCCGGGCCAGATGCGGGAATGCTGAGTAAGGTCAATGGTAATTGATGCCTGATTTGGTCAGAAACGGCCGTAAACGACTCTTCCCCGCCATCATTCACCACAATCAACTCCCAACGTCCAGTTGGATAATTCAATTGCGTAAAACATTCCAGACAGTTCGCCAACTGTTTTGGACGATTCCGCGTCGGAATAATCACACTAAACGCAGCCATAAAATTACCAATTACCAATTACTAATTACTAATTACCAATTACCAATTACCAAAATCACCCCTTCTGCCGCCTCAACAAACGCTGCTTCCAAAAATCAAGCCACCACCTTTCATCTTTAACGTAACCTGTGTTAATGAGTACGCGGCCGGTCGCTTTTTGAAAATGATAGGCATCCATCAAACTAAAATGGGTCTGCCAATCGCCAATTCGCCCGCCTCGGCGAAAATTATCCTCTCCGCCCTTAAAATTTAAGTCAAAGTCAGTCTTATTAAAAATGGATTTTAGAATAGCGTTGTCATAAGGAATGCCGCAAAAATCAAACATTTTTCGATAATTGGGGATGGGATTGGTTCGCAATTTTTCATAGCGCATTTCCAAATAACGGTCGCCTAATTTTCTGCCCTCATTGCGCGCCCGCCGCACCGCATCATGCCAGCTTTTAGCCGAGGCAGTCATGGAGCTGCCAAATGTTTTTTTCCAATCAGGCATCCAGGATTTGGTAGCCGCCCGCACCGAAACGCAAACGTCACGGCCGTCGCGCAGCATATGAATAAAGCGCGCTCCAGGAAATAGCTCTTGAATCAATTGGATGGCATACAAGTGAGAAGGGCTTTTTTCAACAATGAAATGATGATCCGGCTCGACGGCTTGCGACATGATCCGCTGGACGACTTCTCGCGTCAATTCCACCATTTGGTCGCGTTCCAAAAACCGGCCTAAACCTGACGCTTTAGGCGGCCAATGCGCATGCGTAAACCAGGAGCCAACGCCGTTATCTTGCGTGAACAGCCAAGACTCGAACACGCCGGCCACATTAGGATGAGCGGCAAAAATATCATAGGCCCAGGTTGTGCCCGATCGCGCCGCGCCGAGAATAAAAATGGGGTCGCTTTTTAATTGTGAAAATCTATTTTCCATCATTATTCCTTTTCCAAATCGAATCAATGAGCAGCCAAAACCGAACGGAAAAATGTATCAAAGGCATCAATCTGATTAGCGGCCTGAAATTTTTCTTTGACGCGCTCCCGGCCAGCGCCGCCCATTTCTTGGCGCAGCGCTGGTTTATGCGCCAGATTGATTATTTTTTGCGCCATAGCCTGGGCGTCGCGTCGGGGTAAGACAAAGCCGGAAACGCCATCAGCCACATTTTCGGACAAACCGTCGGCGTCGCTGCAAACAACAGGAAGCTGCATTGCCTGGGCCTCTAAAACCGCATAGCCAAACCCTTCGGACACGGCCGTATGCAAAAATATATCGGCGTGTTTTAGCGCGTCTCTCACCTGAAAACGGGAATGCCCGCCCCAGAATTGGACAACCTCGTCCAATCCCATCTGATGGCGGGCAAAATAGAGCGCGTCGCTATATTTGCCTTCGCCGATGATGTCATACTCGCAATGAATGCCAGAATCAAGCAGGCGGCGCACAACCTGAAAAGCGTATTCATACCCTTTTTTCCACTCTAGCCGGGCCACGCTTATCAAGCGTAACGGCCGTTCTGCCGTCCCTACAACGCAGTCATGTCTGCGTTCCCCAGGGTTCCAGAAATCGGCGTCTACGGCGGCCGGAATAATGGCGTGAGGCAGCGATTCTGGGCAGCCCAATCGGCAAGCGCGGCGCCATAAATCATGGCCCAACACATGCAAACCGTCGGCGTTATCCCAAAGAATACGATAAAACCCTGGCGGCCTGGCGTAATTGAATTCCGAGGCCTGGACGCCAACCGTAATTTTGCAGTCCAGCGCTTCTTTCAGGCGAATCCAGCGGGTCGCCGGCCATTGAAATTCAAAATGGAGCAAATCAGGCTGCAATACTGCCAGCCGGCTAAAAAGTCGGCGCTCTCTATCTGAAAAACCAGCGCTTTCCCCTAACTGCCGGACGCGCCGCCAATACCGTCTCACAGCTAAAGGATTAACCAAATAATGGCGCCAGGAGCGCCAAACGGCCGTCTGACTCTGGTCATTAAGCGGCAAAACATGAATGCGGCGCGCTGTTTCTGGCTGCTGCAGCTCGGGGAAATGCGCCCAATCTTGCGGCCTGCTTTGCGGCGTTACCACATGCACATCCCAGCCTTTAGCCAACAAGCCCAGAAATTTACTGACGCTGAATGTCAGCGAAAGTCTTGGGAAGCCGGGGGTTACAAATAATACAAGGCGCATCGCGTACCGCTTAATGATTCAAGGCCCAGTTATCCATTGGTCGCTGGGCAATGTGAAAACTATTTTCCAAATAATGATGAATAATTGCCGCGCTAAAATTCCGCTGACGCCCGGTAAAAGTGATGTGGGTGAAGGTGCGGACTTGCCCCCGCTTAAAGCTTTCGATGGTGGGGAAAAGCAAAAATTCATCGGGCATTAATTCCGCTTCTCCAGGGCGGACAACAGCCATGAAGGCGGATTGGTCGCGTTGGAAACGGCCGTTTCGCATCGCCTGCCGCCATCTTTTCAACAAGCTCTCTGCCGCATCCCGCTCTATTAACATAATGCCGGTATGGTAACGTTCGTTGAAAAATCCTTCATCCGGGAACATGCGTACCACGGGATTGGTTTGTGTGCGCCTCACGGCCGTATACCACTCCTGTAACGGCCGTCCCACCAACACATCTGCATCCAAAAATAAAATCTGTTCAAAAGGAATCCATTCTGGCAACAAAGTTTTATATTGTTTCACCGCCATGGGATTAGCAATTGAGGGCACAGTCAAAATATGAACATTATCCTGGTTGGTAAATAACTGTTCACAATCGGTAATGACGAAAATTGGGCCTTGGAAACGGCCGTTTTTACGCAAAGATTCGATTAAAGCTGCCGCCCAAAGCGCATAAGGCTCGCCTATGGCAATGGTTGCGGCTGCCAGCTTCGTCAACTGGCGATCGGGCAACGGCCGTTGTCGCGCTAACGGAACGATTTGGGGAAGACGGCGCGACTTACCGCTCAATGGAAAATAGCGCTTAACTGGAACCTTGTCAGGTTGGGTTTCTCTTTCTGAAGGCGCAATTTTAACAGGAGATAATGCCGGTTCAGCCAAGACTCCCGCCAACGCGGCCTCCATTTGGGGAGCTTGATTGGCCAGGCGAAACCGCCTACGCGCCAATTGGCTGGTTTTTTTACGCAGCGCGCCGTAATCTGGCAAGGATTGAGAATAACGGCGCATGATGGCCGCCATTTTCTGGGGTTGACGTAAAGGCGCCAGCAGCCCACGCAAAGGCTCGCCCAACATTTCTGCGGCATTTGGCCCATCAAACATGAGGGGCGGCAAGCCGCAAGCCATCGCCTCCAGCGTTGGATACGGCACATCATCGGTCAGATTCGTTTGCAAAAAAAAGTGCGCCTGCCGGTATTTATCGCGCAATTCCGCGCGCGTCAAATGGTTGACCGGCTGAACGATGCCTGTCAATTGAAAATCGTCAATCAAATAATAAAGACGCTGACGCCCCCGCCCATATCCGATTACATCAGCTTTGACAGGCAAATTTAAATCAAGACAGGATCGAATGGCCTGCAGCAAATACTCCATTCCATCTTCCCATTCCATTGACAGAACTGACAGCAAATGAATGGGCAGTTTGGGTTTTAACTGGGGCGGCCGGGCTGGCGGTTGGTAAAAGCCATGATTGATGCCGGGGGAAATGAGGCTGATTTTTTGGGGAGCGACGCCAAAAGTCACGGCCGTTTCCCGCAAAAAGTGCGTCGCAACAATAACCCGATTGGCTCTCGGCAAAATTTCCTCTAATTTTTGCCGCCAGGCGGCGCCTGCCGCCAGGTGGGGGGCTACGGTCAAGTCCCAATTGGTCGCCTGGATAACGAGACGGCCGTCAATCGCACGAGATTGGGCAAACTTCAGCGCCGCCGATGCCGAAGCAAAATAGAAAACATCGAACGCTTCTTCTTCCAATAAAGGGGACGCGATCATTTCCTCAAGACTGCTGCCGGGAACAATTTTAACTTGGGTGGTTTTCAGCCAGGGGCGCTGCGGGGTTTTAGGGGATAATAACGTGAAGGAAACGCCTCGCTCAGCCATGAGCCGCATCCAGGACAACATCGGCCAATCGACACGCTTCTCATCAGAAACGGCGCAAATTCTTAATGCCTCGCTGCCGCGCCCTTTCATGACGCTCCATTGTGCGCCAAACGCCGTTGGTGCAGCTCATAAAGCGTCGCATACTCGCCGCCCAACGCCATCAACTCATCGTGGGAGCCATTTTCAATGATACGGCCGTCTTCCATCACCAAAATCCGGTCAGCCATACTCACCGTTGAAAAGCGGTGCGAAATCAAAATGGCGGTACGGCCGTGCGCTAATGCGCGGAAATTAGAAAAAATACGGTATTCCGTTCGTGGATCCAAATTGGAAGTTGGTTCATCGAGAATGAGCAAGGAAGCGTCGCCGGCAAAAGCGCGGGCGATGGCAATTTTTTGCCATTGGCCGCCAGATAATGTGTGTGTGCCAAACATCCGCCCCAAACGCGTCTCATACCCGTCAGGCATCTCTTCAATCATTTGATGGGCGTCAGACAAACGCGCAATCGTCTCAATGCGTTCCTGGTTGTCCATCAAATTTTGCCAATCGCCATAAGCGATATTTTCGGCGGCTGTGGCTTCGTAACGGCCGTAACGCTGAAAAACAAAAGCAATCTGTTTATGCCAAAAATCTAATGACAACTGGCGAATATCAACGCCATCCAATGCAATTTGTCCTTCAGTCGGATCGTACAAACGGGCAATTAACTTGACCAACGTCGTTTTGCCAACCCCATTGCGCCCCACGATGGCCACAGTTTCCCCTGGCTCCACTCGCAAAGAAATCCCTTTCAAAGTAGGCTTTTCAGCCCCCGGATAGGTGAAAACAACATCATCAATCGTAATCCCGCCCTTGCAATCCAATAATTCCAGCCCCTCCGAGGTAGATTTCTGCAAAGTCGGTTCCAATTCAAAAAATTCTCGTAAGTTGGCAATATACAGCGTATGCTCCAACGCCGCAGTCATCGCCATAACGGCCCGTTCCAAAGAAGACCGCAGCCGCGCCATTGCCCCGCCATAAATGGCGATGTCGCCTAACGTCAAATTACTGTCTACAACCCGCAGCGCCACGCGAGCAAAAGTCACATAAAATCCCAAAGCCGCTATGGTGGCATAAAGCGAACTGCCCCAGAAAATACGCCGCGTAACCTTTTGATTATGATCGCGGAACTCGGTCATCAACGCGCGAAACTTATTGATGAGAAGCGGAGCTAACCCTAACAGCTTAACCTCAGGAACCCAATCCTGGCTGGTTAAATGCATCACAAAATAGCGCGTCCATCGTTGTTTGGTGATGCGATTGAACTCCATTTTGTAGCGCTCTTTGGCCAGCCGCCATTGGAAAAACATATAGGGGATAGCGATGATAATTAAGACTACAATAATGAGCGGTTCTATTGCCGCCAGGATAACAACCAGCGAAATCATTTGCACGATGTTGGCGCCGATGGTCAATATTTTGCTGATGAACAGGGAAAAACGTTGCGCGACGCCTTGCTGCGTGCGTTCCAGCATATCCTGAAAACGAATGTCTTCAAAGTACACCATATCCAGCCGGGAAGCATGTTCCAAAACATCGGCGGTAATGACGATATTCAACTCATCGTGTAAACGGCGATGAAAATATTTGACAGCGAAGTCGCCTAGAGTCTCCAAAAGGGTAACGCCAAATCCCAGACTCAACCAATATAAAATAACAGACGTCTCGCTAAAACGACTGTCTACGCCTTCGGCAATGGCATTGACAAGGCCGCGCACGGTGATGGCCAGGGCGGCAGGCGCCAGACTGTGCAGCAGGGTGATAATCGTCAGGATGACGAGCAGCCATTTATTAACGCGCCAGGTAAAGGCCAACGCCCAGCGGGCGCTTTGTAACAAGATGGCAATGTTGGTGCTTGAAAGTTTTTGTTCGTCCATTACTCAATTTGTTTTACGGCCGTTACGCCAATAAGCAACGCCTAAAACCACAAATTCACGCCAGGCCTTAATAGCCGCAGGATGGAAACTGGTCCGGACAGCCATACCTAAACCCTGTAATGCGCGCCGCCATTCTTTGCCCAGCAAAGATTGACCGAAATAGGTAAGATACAAGGCGGTAACATTGTGCTTATCAGCCAATTGAATGAGACCGCAATCTAAAGCCAGCGACCAAAACTTCATAATTTGCCAGGTTTTTAGCCGTTCTGGCGCATACAAAATACTGGCCTGACTCAATTTGACAACCTCATTGACGCTTTTATTCGTGAAAGCCGTCATCTCATGCCCCAGGCCGCAGTCCTTGTTGGGCAGAAAATGCCGCCATACTTTAAGCCACCATTCTACCCATTCCACAGAGGAGCGAATATGACCCTCTTGTTCCAGATGCAAGGCGGCATACACAATGGTTTGCACCTGCGGAATATCGCCCAATTGCCCTTGGTGCAGCATTTCCCAATGGGTCAACCACCACTTCAACATTGTTTCTAACTGCGGCCAATCGCTCTCATCAATTGCCAACGCCTGACGGACAAAGGGGAATAGCGCTTGTAATTTATCTAAAAAGACGCCTTCCGTACGCGCATAATTAGCAAATTGCACCGTCCAGGTCTGGGCGATGATGGCTGACGGCATTTCAGGCACATAACTGCGCGCTTGGCGCAAATAATCAACAATTTCCTGATCTGAAGTGGTGCGAAAGAGCTGCCAAACCAGCCAAATCAGCGTGAAGTGGCGGGTTCGATTTTCCATCTCGCTAATTTCATCCGGTAGATTCGGCGTCTGGAAAAAACGATCCATTACGCGGTTCATATCAACAGCTTGTTGACGGCCGTTTGCCGTTACGCTGGCGCCGTGTTGGCGATAATCAACGGTTGATTCGGGCAGCCAAGTCATCGGGCAGCCGTCCAGAGACAGGCGCAGCAAAAAATCTGTATCTTCCGCCTGCCGCAAGGCCGTATCAAACCCTTCGATACGCTGTAACCATTGGCGGCGGAACAGTATCGCGCCTAAAAAGACGGGTTTCCATTTCAACCATTCGAGCAGTGTCAAATTAGGCGCTTGTTCCCAGGGTGTAATTTCTCTGATGGGACGGCCGTAGGCATCCACCATTCGCCAACCGCTGTGTACCGCGCCCAATGTAAGGTCCGCTTCTAAGACGGCCGTTTGGCGGGCCAGCTTATCCGGCTTAATCACATCATCGCTGTCTAAAAATAAGACAAACTCGCCCAAAGCCAGGCGAAGCCCGTGGTTGCGCGCCGCCGAAACGCCCTGATTTTCTTGATGCACTACGCGAATTAAACCGCGAAATTGCTGTAATTGATTTACCGTATCGTCAGTTGAGCCGTCATTGACCACAATGATCTCAAAATCCTCATACGTTTGCTGCAAAACCGACTTGATCGTCGCGGCAATATACGTGGCGCTGTTATAAGCGGGAATAAGTACGCTCACTTTGGGCCGGCGTAAATCTGGCAGCGCAGCAAACAAAGCGGATTCGTCCAACTGCGTCGCGGCAGACAATCCAGCGCGGCGGGCATCCGACCAAAGCAGATTAAGCAAAGCTGTAGATACTTTCTTTGCTTCCGTCGCCATCCCAAAGCGAATCAAAGAAATCAACTGCGCCGACTCCAAATCCTGGAATGACTCCCATCCAGTGACGGCCGTATCAAACGCGCGATCCAGATAAGGCTGCCATACCAACGCCCACCAGGTAAGCGCCAATTCGACAGACACATGGCCATCGGATATTTCCCATTCTAAACCTTGCTTAAACTCATGCCATAATGCAGTCGGTCCATAAGCGCGACGCACTTGCTTCGACATGATCGTGTGCAGCCAATTAGCCAATTGTTCCAATTGCGGCCAATCAACATTTGTTTGAATAACATCTTGAAAAATATGTTGGACCGTATGAAATGGGAGAGGGGAACGGCCGTATTCCCGGCTCCATTCATCAAAATGAACGAACCAGGCCGTAATCGCGCTTTCATCAGCAATATCATTATCGCGCCAAGCCAGATTTTGTTTTAGCAGCGTGACAGCAACTTCGGCATTGCCGCCATAAATTGCATTCCAAGCCAGCCACAACGTATTATGATAGTCAGTCTCAGTTTTTTGGGTCAGTATGGCTGCCGGCAAATCTGGACGGGCAAAAAACTTTTCGTATGCCGCCAAAACAGAATCCGTATATTTTTCTACGTCAAAGCGGTGGGAGTCCAAAATATTTTGCTGTGAGCAAACAGTTGATTCATATAACCAGCCGCCGACACAGCCCGCCAGGCTTAAACGCAGCATCAAATCAACTTCAAACCCATGATCGATTGTTTCGTCCAAACCGCCAATTCGATCCAGCCAGATACGGCGAAGTATGCCAGCCTCCAAATGCGCCGGTCGGTACTCCAGCCAAGATTCCAAACTCAAATCAGGTTTAATTTGCCAGGGTTGAACAGATTGCGAGCAGCCACCATCCTCATCTAATAAGTCCCAGCCGCTGCGTACATAGCCAAATTCACGATGCAGCTCCAAAAAAGCAGCTAATTGGCGCAGTTTACCCGGCAGCAAAATACTATTTGAAGTCAGAAATACAACAAACTTGCCGCGCGCCATACTCAAAGCATAATTGCAGGCCGCAGCCATATTGGCACAGTTTTTTTGGATGAACTGAATATCTTGAGAGGATGAATGGATTTTTTCTGACAATTCCTCGTTAGCTTCATCGCCAACGACAATAATATCGCAATCCGTAATATCTTGACCTAGAACACTGCTCACAGTCTCTTCAACCGCGAAATGTCCGTCAGAAACAGGTATGATAACGCTTATCAATTGATCATATTGGGGCATTTTTCACCGTCGAGATTTTAACAGCGTTCGAGCGATCGGTGAACAATCGGTCTGGGTGAAGGAAGTTCCGGTTTTTCAGATCGGACAACAACTTCCTCATAATATGAACGCTCGATGTTGATTTGCCATAAATCATGCCGCTCGCCTAAAATGTTGCGCGCTGCCAAAATACCTGTCAACATGGAATGATCCTGGTTATTGTATCGGTGCATCCCATTCCGGCCAATTGTCTGTAAATTAGCAAAACAGTTTAAATAATTGGAGATTGTTTGCACATGGCGGCGGTAATGTTCATCGTAAACCGGGTACGCTTTACGCTGGCGGATGACGGTTCCATCAGTCACCAAATCGACATTAACTAGACCCAATTGGTCAATTTCTTGCGCCGCCAATTGTAATAACGATTCGTCGCTCATTTCCCATGTCTCGTCGCCGACGGAGCAAAAATACTCCAGTCCCAGACTGGTTTGAGCGGGGTTGGGAACCATCTCCTCGCTCCAATTCTTGAAGTTTTGAATACGGCCTACTTTTACTTCGGGGTCGTGAATGTAGAGCCAATTATCGGGGAAGAGATTTTCCTGGTCAATGATAAGAACGACGATAAGGAAATCGCGGTATTGGAGACTGCGGGCAGCGTCTATGACATTTGGCGGCGGCGGCGGATCGAGGCGGAAGGCCAGTTGAGCCAGAGGCATACTGGTGATGTATTGGTCGGCCTGGATGGTAGCGGTTTGGTTTCCCTGACGGGTGTCTATGCTTTCAACGATACGGCCGTTATGCTTAACGCTTACCACCTCCGTATCCAACAAGGTCTGGCCGCCGCGCTCCTCAATTTTATCCTGCATCCGCTCCCACATCATACCGGGGCCAAATCGCGGGTATAAAAATTCCTCGATAAGCGATTTGACGCCGTTGGCGCCAAAAAGCGCGTTGACGACGGCCGTTTTCATCGAAAGTCCCTTAATCCGCTGCGCCGCCCAATCAGAACGAATCGCTGCGCAAGGTATGCCCCATACTTTTTCGGTGTAAGTTTTGAAAAAAGTACGGTACAGCCGGTCGCCAAAACGATTAGTCACCCATTCCTCGAATGTTTCTTCCTGGGGATACGGCCGTAACTGCCATTTCAGATAGCTGGCGGCAATCCGCGCGCTTTCCAGCAAGCCTAAATTGAGCAGGGTTTTAGATAAGTTTAGGGGGTAGGGATAGAAACGGCCGTTGTAATAAATCCGCGACAGCCGTTGACGCACCAACAAATCCTCCCCCAAAACATCATGCCAAACTTGCTCGACGGCCGGCGCTTTCGTGTAAAAACGATGGCCGCCAATATCAAAACGAAAACCGCGATACGACTCCGTCCGCGACAAACCGCCGGCCGTCTC
>JANTGY010000069.1 GCA_024762695.1 Anaerolineae bacterium | reverse complement strand
CCCGGCGCCGCAATATCCGGTTTCAGCCGCCCGCTGCCGTCCACTGTTACCGGGCCTCGGCTGCTGAAGCTGGCAATGGCATCGGCGCTCGTCGTCGCCCCCACCGTGAATGAGGCGTCATAAATAGCCGCCGGCGTATTGATTGTCCCACAACCTGGCCCGTCGTTTCCTGCCGAATGCACGGTTAAAATTCCCGCCGCGCGCACATTTTCGACAACCGTTAGCAACACAGTGGGGTCGGTGCAGCCTTCGCTTATTGGGCATGCCCAGGAGTTGTTGATGATATGAGGCGCCTGCGCCGGGTCGGGGTTTTCATCGTTCAAATCAGTCGGTGCGATAAACCATTGATAACATTCGGCGTAGGTGGCCGGTGTGCCATTGCCGACATCCATGTTACGGCAGCCAATCCAGCGCGCGCCGGGAGCCATGCCCACCGCGTTGGCGGCTCCGGCCGGCCAATCGGGGTCTGTCGGCGCCAAATCGCTGCCGACCATTGTGCCCATCGTATGCGTGCCGTGTCCGTGATCGTCGCATGGCTCGACAGAATCGGGGCCGCAAACGCCGCCGCCGCTGTGGATGGCGTCGTGCCAGTTGTAATTGTGGTCGGCCGCCGCCCCATCCCAGCCGCGATATTGGTTGATGAGGCCGACATGATCCCAATCATAGCCGGTGTCTTGCCCGCCAACGACGATGCCTTGCCCGGTAATGCCCACCGCCCACAGGTCTGGCGCGTTGACGAGGTTGATGTTCCATTCGATGTTGTTGACGGCCTGGATGCTGGCGATGGGGTCGGTAACGGCCGTTTTCTCTATCTCCACGACCGGATTGCCGTAAATGTGGGCGACATCGCGCCGTTGGGCCATTTGCTGCAAAACGGCCGTGTCGCCGCGCACCCAAATCATGTTGGCAATCCAATAAGGCCGATATTCGGCATTGGTTTTTTGGAGGGCGGCGATGAGGGGCGGCTGGGTTTGGTTGGCAACGGCCGTCAGCCGCTCAAATACATAGGCGCCTTTGGCCTCTTTCGTCAAAAAGTCGGCCGCCTCGCTCAAATCGGCCTGCGTGTCCAAATAAACCAGAAATTCAGCCTGGCCTTCGGCGGCGGCGGTTTGCAGAACCCAATCGTCTACCTTTTGCGTCCAGGCTTGAGCGATACGGCCGTTGTCAACCAACAGCGTTACCAGCAGCAACGCCGTCAAGAACCAAAATTTACGTTTCACAATTGAAATTGTAAAGGTCATTCCTGCGAAGGCAGGAATCCACATGCTTGGATACCCGCCTTCGCGGGTATGACAGTCGAGAGGCATTTATATGAATACTCACATTTTGCGTTTTACGTTTTTCCCTCATGTCCCCCAATCCCGCAGATACCGAAAATCGTGGCCCAGCGTGCGTCCGCTAATTTTGGGAATGATAGGCAGCTCTCGTTTGTACTGCGACTGCCGAATGAGACCGTAAACCCGGTCAACCATCTCCGCCGCGTACCCCTCGGCCAATAGCTCGTCCCGCGAAAAACGTTCGTCTACCATTTGAACCAATAGATTATCTACCTCAGCGTAACTGAAGCCCAAATCATCCTCATCCGTTTGTCCCGGAATCAGGTCGGCTGAGGGCGCTTTGGTCAGGATCGGTTCAGGGACGCCTATCGCCCGCGATAATTGACGCACTTGGGTTTTGTATAAATCGCCGATTGGGTTAACCGCCGAGGCCAAATCGCCAAAGATGGTTCCGTAGCCTAACAGCAGTTCGGTCTTGTTGCTGGTCCCGACGACGAGACCGTTCCAGCTAAACGAGCGGTCGAAAATGACCGTCATGCGGATACGGGCCATGACGTTGCCCAGGCGGTGCGGCGTCATATCCGGCGAGACGGCGGCCAAAGCGTCCACCATTGCGGTTATTTCTACCGTTTCGCTGGCGACGCCCAAATCGTCGATGACCAGTTGCGCATGGTCGAGGCTTGCGGCTGAGGAGGCGCGGTAGGGCAGCCGAACAGCCAGCACGTTCTCGGCGCCCAAAGCTTTGGCCGCCAAATAACAGGACAGCGCCGAGTCAATGCCCCCAGACAGCCCCAAAACGGCTTTGTTGAAGCCGACTTTGGTGATTTCGTTGCTCAGAAATTGGGTCAAGACCAGTTGAGCGACTTTGGAATCAATATGAAGCGAGTTGTGCATGGTGTCTCCAGTTTGCGAGTGGGCGCTTAAGCGGCTGGCGCCTTTTTACTGTTTCACCCGCTCTTGTCAAAAGGCCAGCGCCGGGGCGGGAATGCTGACTTGGGCCAGGGCCTGTGCGCGGCTGATGTTTGCAGTTTGGGTTAGCTGATCCATCGCCTGGAAAATCTGAGGAACGAGGGATTGGCCGGTGAGCATTTGGTAGCGGAAAGCGGCCGTTATTTTGCCGCCCGCTTGCTGCAACCCCGATGCGTCAAATTCAGCCATGAGTTTGTTGGTATTGTACTCGATCATGCGGTACTCAACGCGCCATTCCCGTTTTTGTTGGACAGCGATGACGTATTTGGCGGTTGGCGTGCCGTCGATGGGCATTCCCAGCGAACCGGTGTTGACCAGCCAGGTGTTTGACCAGGGGCGGTATAAGGGGATATGGGTATGACCGCAGAAGAGGGTGGTGTTGTCCAAACCGTTCATTCGTTTGGCGATGGCCTTGTTGTTATGGCGGGGGAGGAATCCGCGATATTGGGAGAGGGGAGAACCGTGGACGAAGGTGGCTCTGGCACGGCCGTTTCCGGCAATTTCGTATTGGTAAGGCAAGTTGGCGATGTACTCAAACTGGTCGGGACGAAGCTGCTCCCGCGACCAGCGCATCCCGGCCCAAATGGGCGAAGTGCGCCATTCGTCTGTTTCAAATTGGCCCAATAGATACAATTCGTGGTTGCCTTGAATGACCGGGCAGTTCAAGTCGCGGACGATGTCTATACATTGGCTGGGATGGGGGCCCACATTGGCGATGTCGCCCAGGCAGATAATCTGGTCAACGCCCGTCTTTTTGATGTCGGCTAAAACCGCTTCCAGTGCGATTTGGTTGCCGTGAATGTCGGATATGATGGCTAGTTTCATAGTTCTTGGGTCTGCAAGTAGGCAAGTAGGCAAGTTTGCAAGTAGGCAAGTAGGCAAGTAGGCGAGTTTGCGGGTGATTAGTTTACCCGCTTCCCGACTTGCCAGTTCCCCCGCTATTTGAATTTCACCTCGAAGGGCATGAGGAGTAACGGCCGTCCGCTCATGTCGCGCCAGCGTTCGCCGGAAAGGAGCTGGCTGATGGTCTCAGTTAGTTCGGATGGCTCGAAGGGTTGTGGCAGCCGGTAGCTTTGCCCTTTAGGATATAAATTTAGGACGTGGATGGCGTCGTTGGGGCCGATGGGCAGTTTGGCCAGTTCGGCGGCCTGGCGAATGGCGTCTTCAAAATCGCCGTGGCTGTCTACCAGCTTATGGGCCAGGGCTTGCCGCCCGCTCCACACCCGCCCTTCGCAAATGGGATCGAGGTCGTCAAAGGGGAGGGAACGGCCGTCGGCCACCATGCGTTTAAAATGGACGTATACTTCTTCGATGCTTTGGCGTAAGACGGCCGTTTCGTCTGCGGTGAGCGGCGCTTCGTCGCTGTAAAGCCCAGCGCGTTGGCCCCGTTGTAAGCTGGCTCGATTCACGCTTAGATTTTGGTAAAGGGCTTGCGTGTGCATGCGCATCATCAATACGCCAATGGAGCCGGTGATAGTTCCTGATTGGCTCATGATGCGCCTGGCTGGAATGCTGACTTGATAGCCGCCTGACGCCGCCACGTTGCCCATGTAGGCCAAGATAGGCTTTTTTTGGCCGATGCGTTTAATTTCGCGGGCGATCAGGTCGGAAGCCAGGGCCGAGCCGCCAACGCTGTCCACGTGCAAGATGAGGGCGGCCATGTTGTCCATTTTTTCGGCCTGGCGCAGCAGGCGCAGCAGGGTGTCCGATCCGGCCGTCGCGCCGCCAACGAAGGGGAGGGGGATGGCCGGCGGCTGGCGGCTTGACCCGCTCACAATCATCCCTTCCAGACTAACAACGCCGATGAACTGACGCGGTTGACGATACGGCCGTTCAAACAATAACGGCCGTGCCTTCTGCCAAACCAACAACCGCGCCTTCTTTTCTTCCTCCGTCTCCGTCTCTGTCTCTGTCTTTTCCCCCAGCAGCGCCGCCAACTCATCTTCATAAGCGACATCATCCACCAACCCCAATTCCAGCGCTTTTTCGGCCGGATAGGGGGCCTGGTCAATTAGCGTTTGTATTTCGGCTTGCGTTTTGCCCCGTCCTTCGGCCATCGCCGATGTTAGCAGGTCAAAACGTTCGTCTAGCAGCAAGGTCAATTGCTCCCGATGCTCTGGCGTCATATCTGCCTGGCTGAATGTGTTAGCGGCCGTTTTGTAGGGCGAAATTTGAATCGCTTCCACGCCCACGCCAATGCGGGCCAGGGCATCCTTCAAGAAAATCGCTTCTGTGCGTAAGCCCAGCGCGTCAAATGAAGCGCTGGGCGGGATGACGATGCGGTCGGCGACAGCGGCGACTGCGTAATGGGCCATGTCCAGGTAGGGGGTGAAGACGACGATTGCTTTGCCCGCCTCCTGCACGCGCTGGATGGCCCGGCGAACGTTTTGCAGCGTCGCCAATCCGGTTCTAAACCCGGTGAAAATGAACACAATCCCTTTTACATTATTGGCGTCGGCGATGGCGCGCAGGCGTCGGTTGAGGGTTTCCATGCTCAATGGGGGCGGCGGTAAAGGAAGTTGGCGTTGGATGAAGCTGCGGGGCGGTTCGTCTCGTTCTGGTAGTTCGCCGCCGAGGTTGAGGACGACGTAATCGAGTTTTGCGCTTTGCGCCTGGCGTATGCCGTTGCGCGTAGTCATTGCGAATTGACGCCAGCCATCAGTCAGGGTTTGGCGCAGGTCTTGTAATTCGCGTTTTAGGTCGGTGAAGAAGGGGGAAACGGCCGTTTCGTCGCTCATAAATCCTCGTATGGTATGTTTACAATAGGTTCGTAGTCAGGTACGTAATCTTTGGAGTACCGTCTGTTCTGAAACGCCACTCCGAAGAGTGCGTGGCTTGCTACAAGCGGTTCGTAGTCCGGTACGTAGTCTTCGGAATACCGTCTGTTCTAAAACGCCACTCCGAAGAGTGCGTGGCTTGCTACAAACGGTTCGCAGTCAGGTACGTAGTCTTCAGAGTACCGTCTGTTCTAAAACGCCACTCCGAAGATTGCGTGGCTTGCTACAAGCGGTTCGTAGTCAGGTACGTAGTCTTCGGAGTACCGTCTGTTCTAAAACGCCACTCCGAAGACTGCGTGGCTTGCTACAAACGGTTCGTAGTCAGGTACGTAGTCTTCGGAGTGCCGTCTGTTCTGAAACGCCACTCCGAAGACTGTGTGGCTTGCTACAAACGGCTGCGGGGTAATGATAACTGACTTAAAGACCGGGCGGCAAATTCGGGGAGTCGGCCAGGGAGAAGGCGGCGGCCTGTTCCCAGATAAGGTCGAGTTTGTCGTTAAGGCGGTGGTCGGAGGCGACTTCGATGAGTTGGACGAGGTTGGGGTAGGCGGCAGCGTAATCGCGGCTGTTTTGGATGGGGAGGATGTCGTCGGAACGGCCGTGTACAATCATTGTCTTCACCGGTGGCGGCACAGGATCGGCATACTTCAACCCGTCTTCTTCAAACGCATAGCGCAGCGGAACTTCCTTTTCAAAGGCAAAGTGAAAAACGGGGCCGACGCCTGTTTCCTGCCATTGCTTCGATTCGGTGCGGTTGTCGCCAAAACGATAGGTTAACGCTGGAGCCAGCAGCAGCAGATTTTCGACATCTTGGAATCGGTGGGCGTAGTTGAGCGCTACCAACGCGCCCATTGAACTGCCAATCAGGCGGATGTTATCTAACTGCCGGTCTAAAATAAACTGGCGCAAGCGATTGATCATGCCGGTGACGGTCATAAATTCAAAATCGCGCGGCGTGGGATTAAAGTCAATGGCGTGAAATTCAACATCAGCTAACGCGTAACATTTTTGGCGCAGGAACTGCGCTTTGGCGCCTTGACCGGAAGAAGCAAAACCGTGTAAGAAGATAAGATGTTTACGATTCATGACGAACTTCGTTGGTTTCTTCAGGCTGCGTTTTAGATACAGGCGAATGGAGATGAACAACCTGGCCTTCATCAACGACGAAAAGCTCTGCCCCCGTGTTTTTAACAGCATCAGCCAAAATGCTCATGTAACTTTCGGTGGTGACGCCGGTGCCGCGGGCGGCCTGACCGATGACGACTGTATCAGCGCCAATTTCCTGGATGACGGCCGTTAACGCTTCCTGAAAATCGCCTTGTCGCACAATCGTTTCAGCAGCAATCCCGGCCTGGGCGGCGCGGTCTTGGGCCATCGCCAATAAAAACTCGCCCATTTCATCCAATTTGTCGGAAATATCTACAATCATCGGGCCAGAGGCGCGTTCCAGAAAACGCACGTTGGAAATGTAGAGGAAAGTTAACGAGGCGTTTCGCTCTTTGGCCAGAGAAATGGCCCATTGCTGGTTGGGAATACTGGATTGTCCGCCTCGCGTAGGACAGAGGATCATTGTCATTGCGGCGTCTCCTTCCCTCTCCCTAACCCTCTCCCAAAGGGAGAGGGGACAGAGCCTCCTCTCCCTTTGGGGGAGGATTGAGGAGGGGGCGTTAAAAAATGGCGAACCGAATCGCCAGCCAAATATAGCCTACCAGCAAAGTCAGATAGGTGACTGGAAGGCCGACTTTCATGAATTCCTTGAACGAAATGGGCGAACCAGCCTGGGCGGTGATGCCGGCCGTAACGAGATTGGCTTCGCCGCCAACTAAAAATCCGTTGCCGCCCATGGCGGCGCCCATTGATAGAGCGTAGTACAACACTTTGCTGCTGCCTCCAGGGATGCTGCCGGACAGAAGCGCGACGACGGGCAGCATCGAGGCGGCCAGGGGAATGTTGGCGATGGCGACGGAGAGCGTGCCGACGCCAAACACAATGACAAAAACTGCCAGCGGCATACTTTGTCCAATAATCCCGCTGAGGGTTTGGGCGATGATGCTGATGAGTCCTACTTCCTGCACAGCGCCCACAACCATGAACAAAGCCATGAAGAACACCAGCGTCGTCCAATCAACGGCTTTGATCATGTGGTGGATGTCGGGTTTGAGCCAGATGAGGAGGGTGGTCGCGCCGATGATGGCGGGCACGGCTGGAACGACATGGTAACGCTCCCCCAGAACGAACCCAACCAGGGTTAGGGTGAAGACGAGACCTGATTTCCAGAGAACGGCCGGTTCCTCGATTCGGGCATTCTCTTCCAGTCGGGTGTATAGAACAGGCGATATCCCGCTGCTGTTCTTGAATAACTCCTGCCGGTAATGGTATAAGATATAGCCGCCCATCACGGCCAGGGCGATAAGGATGCCAATGGTTTGGTTGACAAGGAAATCGGTAAAACCGATATCGGCATAGGCGCCGATAAGGATGTTGGTGGGGGTGCCGATGAGGGTGCTGATGCCGCCTACGTTGGAGGCCAGCACTTCGGGAATAATTAGCGCCAGTGGGTTGATGCCTAAAGCGATGCCGATTTGTAAGCTGATGGGGGTCATGAGCAGCATGGTGGTGAAGTTGTCGAGGAGGGCGGAGGCAACGGCCGTTACCAACATCAAAATCAACACCAGCAGCCAGCCCCGGCCTCGACTCAGCCGGTACGCCTGGAACGCCAGCCATTGGAAAACACCTGTTTCTTCGATGATGGCGACGACGATCATCATCGCCATCACCAGAAAAATCACTTCCCAGTTGATGTAGGTGAGGGCGCGTTCAAAATCGAGGATGTACCAATCGGGGCTGAACGCCTGGCCGATGAAGGTGACGATCATCACCAGCGAGAGACCGGCCAGCGCGGCGGTGGTGCTGTGCAGTTTTTCCAGGGCGATGACGAGCAGGACGCCCAAAAAGATAAGGGTGGCCGCCCAAAAGCCGATGGTGATGCGCCGTTCCATTGCCAGCAAGCCGATGTTGTAGGTTCCGCTTTCGCTGTCGTGGAAGATGTCGAGAATGGCGTCATCTAGCGGGATTTCAAGGGTTTGGAAATGGGCGCGTTCGATGTGGAGAACGGCCGTTTCCGGCGGCGGTTCGGTCAATTTCAGCGACCAGGAGCCGTTTTCCTGACTCTCTGCCTCAGCTAATGGTTGATCTGCTCCTCCTGCTTGCAGCTTAATCTCGGCGGCGGGAATGGGCTGATCCAGATTGTCTACCAACTGGCCGGAGATAAGGAACAGGGCTTGTCCCGGTTCGGTTTGGGCGGCTTGGGAGGGTTGGTAGGTGACGGCCGTACCGATGGCGATGAGCAGCAAGACCAGCGAAAAGCGGCTGCGCCACGTCGTTTTTTTGTTGTTTAGCGGCGGTTTGTTAATCATTTTTGGCTAATTGATCCACGAAATCTTTGGCTTGTTTGAGTCCCCAGCCCTTCTCTTTACGCAGCAGTTTGATGGCGGCAATTTTGCCGCGGCTGCGGAGCATAGCTCTGACGCTTTTGGTAATTTCGGTTTCAGAAACGTGGGGATGGGCGTATGGACGGTCGCTGACCAGCCTGTCTACGTATGTTTTGGCTTCGCGTAGGCTCCATCCCGTTTGTTGGCGCACGGTTTTTACGGCCGTCACCTTCTTTCCTTCCTGCGTCAACGACAAAACAATTTCTGCCAACGATTCCGGCATCACTTTTTCTCCTTGCGAATCGGTTTTAAACTGGCCCCCGCCAATCGGATTAAATCGGGGCCAGCTAATTCCAACCCAAACATCAAGTTGCCGCTGCTGATGTTGACGCGCGCGCAGTGGGCGATGGTTTCGTCAAATACAACCGGTATGCCCTTGGGCAGGCAAAGCGGGGCGATGGCGCCTTTGGTGTAGCCGGTAACGGCCGTAATCTCTTCCGCTGTAGCAAATGTTAGACGGCGGTAAGGGGTGGGGAGAAACGGCCGTACCGCCTGGGCATTCAACCTGTCCTCGCCCAACACGCAGGCCATTACATACCTGTCCGTTCCCGTTTCGCGCAGCAGGATGGATTTGACCATCTCCTCCATCACCACGCCGCGCTGGGCGGCGGCCGTCGCTACCGTAAAAACCGGCTCATCATGCGGTAAAACCCGGTAAGCGATGCCCGCCTCGTCGAATAAATTAGTAACTTTGGTCTTAGGACGCCGCGCCATCATTTCTACCAGCCGCTCTTCCAACAAGCCATACCCAGTGTGCCGAATTTCCAACGGCAGTTCCAGATAATCGGCCGCTTTTTGGGCTTTGGCGACCAGCCCTGGATCATGTTTTTGTTCCAGGTAGACGATACGTTTGTAATTGCGAAAGTAATCGTCTTTGAGCTGCGGATATTTGTCCAGCCCCATCCCTTTCAAAATGGTGCCGCGAAAGCCGCGTACCAGAAAATCAGTGAGGAAGAATGTGCCTGGTTCCTCTTCCATTAAATTATGGAAGGTTGAGCCGCCATACATTTCGTAGCAGTGGGGGCCGTCTACCCGTTCCAGGCCGTATTTGTGCAGCAGGGCATCCAACGCCCCGCGCGAGCCGCAGTCGCCGAATAGGATGAGGATACGGCCGTATTCACCCCGCAATTTCTGGAACTTTTTTTCCACATCTGGCGCAATTCGCTCCGGGAACATGTGGTCAATGGCGGGGATGCCAAACACATCAACCTCCCAGCCATGCCGCTTGATGATGTCCAACACTTCGCGCGCCAGCGCGCCGCACATAATGAAAGCTGTTTTCATAGCGCAAAACGTCCGCAAATTCTATATTTCATGTGATTAGATGGGCGGGGAGATGGTCGAGCCGGTTCTGATAAACAAGTTCAACCATGTCTTCTTCAAAGTTCAGGCGGGTGATAGATGTATTGTTTGCATGCAGCCAAATATGATTCTCTCCTTCGCCAGTACGAAAAGTGGAAAAGCCCAACACGGTGCGCAAGATGGCTGTAAAGAAGCCGCCGTGAGTAACGATGGCTACGCGATCGGATGGTTTATGCCGCTCTTGCAGTTCGGTTAGGAATGCTTTGGCGCGAGGCATGACTTGTTCATCTGGCTCATACGGCCGTTCTCCCCACCATCCTTCATCTCCCAACGAGTCCGGCAAAACCAACTGCGGGTAATGGGTCTCAAAGTAGGCGCGATTGGGGCCAGGGAGGCCAATACGTAAGCCTGCCTCCGCGTCGTGTTCAAAAATACCGCCAAATTCATGGATGCTTTCCCAGGCAACAAGCGGAATGCCCATTTCCTCGGCGATGGGGCTGCCAGTAGCGATGGCGCGCTGCATGAGGCTGGTATAAAGATGGGTGAAGTTGTAGCCGTCTCGATTATGCAGCGCGCCTTTTTCGGACACGGGGGCGCTTTTGCCATTTTGGACAAGATATTGGGCCAGATGGCGGGCTTGTTGTTGGCCTGTTTGGGTGAGTAGTGGGTCTGGGGAACGGCCGTTGCTGCTCCCCGTTCGCGCCCAAAGTTCATTATTTTCCGATTGTGCGTGTCGAATAATGTATAGTTGCATAGTGGAAATTGTATGCCCCTCGACTATTCGCGGCAAGCTGTTATTTGCGTTGTGGCTTTTATGGCGCGATCGTTTCTGATATACTGACGTTCAGATGTTCAGGCAATCAGAGAATCAGGAGCGTGCGACATGAGAGATACAATCGTTTTACGGATGGGCCAACGCGGCGTAATGACTTTTCCCAAATCATTACGCGAGAATTATGATTTTAAGTTGGGAGAACAATTCACCATGTTAGATATCGGCGGGGTTTTTGTTTTGACTCCCACACGTTCCCAGATAGATGATTTAGCCGGTCAAATTACGCAGTCGCTGGTTGAGCAAGGCGAAACGTTGGAAGATATGCTCGTTGCTTTACGCGAAGAACGAGAACAATATGACGCCTAAACCTGAGATTTTCCTGGATACCAGCGTTTTATTCGCCGGCATTTGGTCGGCAGAGGGCGGGGCGCGTATGCTGCTAAAACTAGGAGAAGCGCAGGCTGTAAAGCTATCCGTCAGTTCGCAGGTATTGACCGAAATTGATGGCGTATTGCGTCGTAAATCGCCTCAATCGTTAGGCGCTTTGGCCCTATTGCTGGATCGCAGCCGCATTATGGTGCGCCCTCCCGCGCCCGCCGCGCAAATTGCAATTTGTCAGTCAGTGGTAAATTATAAGCCGGATGCGATTGTGTTGGCTGCGGCCTGGACGGCTGGGGTTGATTATTTTGAGACGTTGGATCGTAAGCATTTTCTGAATAATGAACCGCTTCACAATGCAGTTCCTTTTGTGATTGGCACGCCGGGTAGTTGTTTGGCCTGGTATCGTCGTCAATTATCGTTTCTATCATGATCATTTTATCTGCCACGGAATTGGGCCAATCTTTTGGGGCCGACGATATTTTTAGCGACATCAATTTACAATTGAAGCAGAAGGAGCGCGTGGGGCTGGTAGGGCCAAACGGCAGCGGCAAAACGACGCTGCTGCTCATCCTGGCTGGGCTGCAAGAGCCAACGACCGGAACCGTTGACCGTTCCCGCGACTTGACGCTGGGCTATTTGCAGCAAGAAGCGGCGCTGACCTTTGCCGGGCAAGACAACACGATTTATGAGGAGATGTTGACGGTTTTTGCCGATTTGCAGACGCTGGAAGCGGAGATGCGGCGCTTGGAAGGGTTGATGAGCGCGGGGGAGTTGTCAGATGAGGTGATGGAGGAATACGGCCGTCTCCAAGACCAATATGAACTTAACGGCGGCTACCAATATCAGCACGACATCAAACGCGTGCTGCTGGGGCTGGGCTTTGCGCAAGCCGAATGGGAAACGCCGCTCACCCATCTCAGCGGCGGCCAAAAGACACGCCTGCTGCTGGGCCGTCTGCTGCTGGAAAAACCCGATTTACTCATCCTGGACGAGCCAACCAATCATCTGGATGTGGCCGCTATCGAATGGCTGGAGCAGACGCTGCGCCGCTGGGAAGGTTCGCTCATCATCGTCAGCCACGACCGCTATTTTTTAGATCGCATCGTCAATCGGGTATGGGAAATGGGGGCTGCGGCCATGAAAAGCTATCGCGGCAACTACACGGCTTACGTCCGGCAGCGGCAGATGGATTGGGAACGGGAAACGGCCGTGTTCCAATCCGAAAAGGCGCGGTTAGAGAGTGAACTGGCCTTTGTGCGCAAGCATATCGCCGGCGGCAAAACCGACATCGCCAAAGGCAAACTCAAGCGGCTGACCCGCGACATCGTGCTGCTGGAGGAGGTAGGCGTAACCGCCGCCGAGGGTAAAAGCTGGCTGCAAATTGGCGAGCGGGTGCGCACTTTTAGCGCCAACGAAGCGGCTAAACGCATCCGCGACTTGCAGCCGCCCGCTAACCAGCCCCCCCAATTGAACATACGATTACAGGCGGCGGAGCGCAGCGGCCGTATTGTCTTGCGTACCGGCGAGTTGGAAATTGGCTACCCCGACGCGCCCCTCATTACCACCGAAAAAATTCGGTTGGAACGGCTGGACTGCGCGGCGCTGATTGGGCCAAATGGCAGCGGCAAGACGACCTTTTTACGCACGCTGCGGGGCGAACTGCCCACGCTAAATGGTTGGATTAAGTATGGCGACAGCGTCATCCCCGGCTATTTCGCTCAGGGGCATGAGCAGCTCAATTTAGATCGGCGCGTCATCGACGAAATCCGGGCCAGCCAGCCGGAAATGCCGGAGCAGCAGGCCCGCACCTATTTGGCGCAGTATCTTTTCAAAGGAGATGATGTGTTTAAGCCGGGCAGCGCCTTAAGCGGCGGCGAGCGGGGACGGCTGGCGTTGGCTTTGCTGGCGTTGGGGGGCGCCAATTTCTTGCTGCTGGATGAGCCGACGAATCATCTGGACATCCCTTCGCAGGAGGTGTTGCAGTCGGTTTTGGAGCGCTTTGACGGCACGATTTTGCTGGTGTCGCATGATCGCTATTTGGTAGACAGGTTGGCGACGCAGATTTGGGAATTGGAGGACGGCCGTCTCCACATCTTCGAAGGCAGCTACAATGATTACCTCATCGCCCGCGCCGCTGGAGAGACAGAGATAGAGACAGAGACAGAACCGCCGCCTATACCTGACGAGATGGATTGGGTCGATGATTTGGCTCCGGCGTTAACGGAAAAGCAGTTGCGCCGTTTAGCCGAACTCGAATCCCAACTGGCCGAATATGAACGATTGTCTGACCAAATCCGGGAAGAAATCATTGCCGCTGGCAGCGATGAGGAATTGGCCCTTTTGCGCGATGAGTTGACTGTTGTGCAGGCGGAATTGGCTAGGTTGAATGGAGAGTGGGAGCGTTTTTTTAGCTAATCAATTGTTATTTTTCCAACGCTTCCAGCGCCGAGCCATATTCGGCAATAAAATCGTTAAGCTCGCGGGCAAATTCAATATTGCCGTCGGTAATTTGGGGGCGCAGCGGCTCCAGAATAATCTGCCCAAGCTCCTCATCAACAATGACAGATACCTCGCTTCCTTCCTGAAGGCCGAGAGCTTGAATCTTTTCTTTCGGTAAAGAAACAACAAGGCAATTCCCGGTTTTATAAATCTTTTGTAGCATGGTAGGCTCTCCTTGCTAAATTTTCGGTGTCTATAAAATGAGTCTACTGAAAAAACTAACCGCAAAGGCGCAAAGGGCGCAAAGTTTTAGAAGTTACCAGAGAGAAATCTTTGCGTTCTCCGCGTCTTTGCGGT
>JANTGY010000068.1 GCA_024762695.1 Anaerolineae bacterium | reverse complement strand
GTGGAACGAAAAACAGGCCATGTGTCTCGCATTTCCCCACAATGGCGACTGGTTCATAGCGTTGGTAGTAAGGTTTAGTCAAATCTTCACGGTAAGGTTGTCCGCAGTTGGCGCATATTTTTCTTTTGCGGGTCAATAATGGATGCCTGCCTTCGCAGGCACGACAACTTGTTTGCAGCTTGCCATCACGCAAAATGGCGTGGCTGTTGGGATCAATGGAGATAATGGAGTCATCGTTGTTGTGGCGCAGGATAGTAGAATCTACGAACAAGGCTTCGCCGCAATCACAGCGCCGCCGCCAGCCGTAGAGGGTGTATTGCAGGGGAACGGCCGTCCCACAATCCGGACAGGTTGTTTGATAGTAGGGGGAGAGAACGGCCGTTAACCCATCAAAAAAATCCGTAAACGCCGTCTCCAGTTCCGCCAACAGGATTGGCGACAAGCTGGCTCGCGCCTGCAACACCGGAATCGGGTCCAAATCCGCCCCAATCACATTCGCCCCTAGCCGAATCGCCTCATGTAACGTCGTGCCGCCGCCCATCATCGGGTCGAGGATGATTTTGCCTTCCAGCCCGCCAGCTTTGTAATAATCGTGCAAGTCAGCATCTTCAACCAGATGCTTAAGAATCGTGCGGAAAGTGCTGCCACAGCGACGCGCCCACCATTTATGTAAATATGTGTTGGGGCGGTACAGATGCTTGTTGTACGATTCAAGCGTGGCAATTTCGTTGGCAAACTGAACGTCAAACTGGTCGTCTATGCGCATGGCGATTAAAGGCGAGCAAAGGAAGGGGTAACGGAGGCCAACTTATGTTTCCGGCTGCAACAGCCACAGCTTAAGCGCCAAATGCATTGCCAGACGCATGTTGGCCTGACTCAAGTCATGTCCAGTTAGCTCCTGAATGCGTTCTAGCCGGTAAAGTAGGGTGTTGCGGTGGATAAAGAGGGATTCGGCCGTTTGGCTGATGTTGCCATGATGGTCGAAGTAGGCGTCCAATGTTTGTGTCATGCTGCTGTTATGCCGGGTGTCATACGCGGCCAATGGGCCAATTAGCTGCTGTGTAAACTCGCGCACGGCGGGAATATCTTCCAACTGTCCCAATAATTGATAAATGCCCAGACTGTGGAAATCAACCACATGATTATGATTGAGCCGTTCCCCCAACTGCATTGCCTGACGCGCTTCTTCATACACATTCGGCCAATCCAACAGAGTTGATGCGGGGCCGCTGGAACCGCCTATCAAACGAGAATCGGGAAACTCTTCTCGAACGTAATCGTAAATGCGCCGCCCCAAATTGTGCGCCGTTTCCATATCGTCTTCATTTTTGAGAGCCTGGAAGACGCAGATTTGCTGCTCGCCGTGAATATGCACCAACGCCGCCCGGTTATGATTAGCCAACGTCCAATGTACGGCCGTTTCCAAACGACGCACCGAAGGCGTATCCAAACCAATCCAGCTAAAAAGCAAAACAGCGTGCGGCACATCAGTCTTGTGGTCCAACCGTCCGGCCAGCCGTTTAATCTCCTTCGTCGATAGGGTGCCGGCCAGCAAACCTTCCAAAAAATCGCCGCGCAGCGCTTTGCGCGCCTCGCTTACTGCCTTCGCCTTCGCCATTTCTAACGCGCAGGCCGCCGCGCCATGTTCTGCCGTCAAACTGTCCAGAAAATCTAGCTCGTCGGCATACCCCACCACCGATAAATAGCCCCGTGCCCGGTCGCCAGACACGATTGGGCTAATTAGCCGCCCCAAATTTTCCACTGGTAACAACTGCTGCCAATAACTTTGCCGTGCTTTCGCCGCCGCTTTTCGATTGCGCAAAACGGCCGGAAGTTGGTCGCGTTTAGTCAATAGTTCTGTCAAAAGCGATAGTTCGATTTTATTGCCGCGCGGCGCGCTCAACGCCTGCACTTCCATCCGCTTGTCTTGAACGACTATAATTTTGCCCGTTAAATTGGACATCACATCGGTCATCGCCGCCAAACCTTGTCCCTCGCGCGACATTTCTGACAACTTGCGGTACAGCTGCATCCCGCGTTCGCTAGTAGCCGTTTGCCGGTCAATTAACAAAGCGGCGATGGCGCGATGCGCCTGGCGCACGCTCGTACCGTCGGGCGCAACCAACAAAGGCAATAGCAGTTCCTCGGCTTTAGCGGCTACATCGTCGGGGATAGTGTGGAACAGCAGCAGCCCAACCGCGCCCATTTGGGACAAAGCGGGCAATTTGAGGGCCAGCGCCTTGTCGGAAATCTGAGCCTGGATGAGGGGCGGGACTAGAATCAAATCGCCAGCCTGCCCCTGGTCCAACAAATCATCCCAATTGGTGAGCATGACAACCCACTGCACATTACGGCGCGTTTGATTGGCTCCGGCCATGACGGCCGTATCCAACGGCAGAGCCAATCGCAGTACATCCCCAATATTCACCTCAGTTGGAAGCGTGTGATTTATCGTTGCCACTTCTTATTCACCCATCCTCAAGCCTTAGTCCTCAGCCTCTACTATCGGCAAGCGAATCATAAACGTCGTCCCCTCATCCACATGGCTGACAACGTTAATTTCTCCATTATGCTGTTCCACAATACGATGGCAAGTTGCCAGCCCAAGCCCCGTGCCTTTGCCGGGGTCTTTTGTCGTATAAAATGGCTCGAAAATATGGGCCAACTCCGCCGCCGACATCCCTTTGCCATTATCCCGAAACAGCGCCAAAACATGCTCGTTATCTTCAGCCAGACGCGCCGTAATCTCAATGAGACGGTTATCCGGCAGCGTTTGCACCGCATCGCGGGCATTGACCAACAAATTTAGCCAAACGCTTTTCAAATGCTCTACGCTGGCAAAAACGTCGGGCAAATCATCGGCCAAATCCAAGAATACCTCGATGTTAGATGTCTGCAATTGATAATGAACCAGATCGAGCGCTTGTTGAATCGTTTTGTTGACGTCCGTTGCCGCGAAATCGTACTGCTCCTGTCGGGCAAAATCGAGCAAACCCCGCACGACTTTGGCCGCCCGTTCACCAGCCAGGCTAATCAAATCTACCGATTCGTAATTGTCGTCTTCGACGGGGATGGTCATCTTCAAAATTTGGGCGTTGGCGTTGATGGCCGTGAGCGGATTATTGATTTCGTGGGCGACGCCGGCGGCCAACTGCCCAATCGCCGCTAATTTACCCGCTTGTAGCAGCGAGCTTTCCAGGCGGCGCTCTTCGGTGCGGTCTTGCCACAAAATAACGGCGCGAGCGGCGCTGGCTTGACGGCTGGGAATGGGGTAAGCGTTGATGTCCCATTCGCGCGGCAGGTGGTCGGGGCCATTCCATTTGACAGACCAATGCTGGGCCTGTTTGTGGGCTAATGTTTGTTGGGCCTGGCAGTGTTCGCAGGGAGATTGACGGCCGTAAAATATATGATAACAAGTCTGCCCCATCAACGTGTCTTCGATTGGCTTCAATTCATCCACCTTGCTCTTGTTAACGGAAACGAGCCGCCAATCGTCGTTGATGGTGTAGATGGGATGGGGGATGCCGTCAATGAGCGCCTGCAAGGTGTTACGCCCTTCAAGCAGCTCTTGCTGGCGCAGGCGAATGCGCTGGAAAAGCCAAGCGTTTTCGATGGCTTCGCTGATGGAACTGGACAGGGAGGCAAACAGGTCTAAATCCACTTCGGTAAAGGGGCCGTCCTGTTTGTTATAGGCCATCAAAACGCCGATGGATCGGTCGCGCACGACCAGCGGCGCGGCGATGATGGAATGGGTATAGGCTTGATGCGGGGCGTCTATTTCGGCTAGAAAACGCGGGTCAGCGCCGGGTTGGTTGAGGAAAACGGCCGTGCGTTCGCTAAAAGCAATCCCGACAATGCCCTTCCCCGGCGGCACACGCGGCAAAGTTTCGACTTCTATCTGGCCGTCCGGCCCGCTGACGTGCTGATAACGCAGCTGCCCGCTGTCTACCATCAACACAGCCGCCGACTCGATATTGAGAACAGCGTTAATCCCAGAAACGGCCGTTGCCAACACCTCGTTCGTTTCCAATGTGGCCGCCACACGTTGGCCCGCCTCATTCAGCGCCGCCAACTGTTCGCTTTGCCGCTGAAGCTGCTTCTCCAACTGCTGCGTACGCAAAATCGTCTTTACCCGCGCCAGCAGTTCCTGCGGATAATACGGTTTAGTGATGTAATCATCGGCCCCCGCCGAAAGCGCTTCCACTTTTTCATGGCTGCCGGCAGCGGCCGTCAGCAGCACCACACGCAAATACTGCAAATCAGGATGGCGCCGAATCCAATTTAGCACTGCCTGCCCCGACATGACCGGCATCCGCATATCTAGCAGAACCAAATCCACCGGGTCGTCGTCATCCACCGAAGCCTGGAGGAAGTCAATGGCTTGACGGCCGTCTTCAGCCAGCGAAACCTTGAAATCTTCCTTCTTAGTTAAATAATCAGCCAACGACTCGGCAATTTCCGGCTCATCATCCACCACTAAAAGATGGGCCGTCGGTTTAAGTTGAATGTTAGAGGGGGGCGCCTGAATCATGATCTGGCAAATTAGAAAGAGACTGAAGATCAAAAACTAAACGTCAAATAATCTCCAGTCTCCACTCTCTACTCTTTGGTTTTTTCCGATGAAAAGGTGTATCCATGCCCCTGAATCGTGCGGATGTAAACAGGCTGACTTGGTCTCGGCTCCAGCTTCTCACGCAAATTTTTGATATGCGCCCGCACCAGTTCCGGGCTGCCTGTGTCGCGGGGGTAATCCCATACATCTTGCAGCAATTGCTGGCTGTTAAACACCTGGTCAACATTGCTTAACAAATGATACAGCAAATCAAACTGCACATTCGTCAACAACGAAACGCCATTCGGCGTCGTCACCTTAAAGGAACGGCAGTCCAGCGTCACATTGCCCACAACAATCTCCGTCGGCGGTTCCGGTTCGCTCTCCTGCGTCGTCGCACGGCGTAAAATCGCCTTGACGCGCAGTTGAAGCTCTTCCATATTAAATGGCTTGCTCAAGTAATCGTCAGCGCCGGCGCGGAACCCTTCAATCTTATCCTCATCTTTGCCTTTGGCGGTCAAAAAAAGGACAGGCAGATCGGCCAGGAGAGGATCGCCTCGAATTTGGCGGCATACTTGATACCCGTCCATACCGGGCATCATGATGTCTAAAACGAATAAATCGGGGCGGTGTCGCCGGGCCAACTGCAAACCTTCTGGACCGCTGTTAGCTACCATTACCTGGTAGTCGTACAACTTCAAAGTGCGCTGTAAAGTCCGGGAAACCAATTCATCGTCATCAATGACAAGGATTGTGGCCATTGAACTCACCTCTTTTGAATTGATTATGCTGCCGATAAAATAACGGGCGTATTATGTGAACACCGTTACGGAAGTATAGCAGATTTTCACAAACTGTCTTTTAGGTGAAAACGGGAAAGTCATTTGAATTAAGAAAACATTGGTTCTCCCGTGTTCCCTGAGCAAACCACAAAGAACTAGCGCATTTTTATCAAAATACTTTGACTCTTTGGGAATTCATAGGGTAATCATGGCGTAATGCGTAATCCGTGATGTGTAACCAGAAGTACGTCACGCATTACGCATCACGGATTACAGCAAACCCCGCGAAATCCGAAAGACCCAATACTTTTTGTGGTTTACCTATGAGGGATTAAACAACCAGGGGTTTTCAGCAGTTGACTCATCCTGGCTTCGCAGGCAGCCATCCCCGTTGCTCCGGCAAGATAGATTCCCGCCTGCACGAGAATGACACTTTCTGATAAATTATTCATAGCCCTTCACCCAATCCGGCGAGTGCGCTTGACTGCCGCTTGTGCTAGAATGTTTTTAGAAGGTAGACATAGCTCTAAAACGCCATGTATAAACAAATCGGACGCATAAGCGCCATACTCATCTTTATCACGTTGGTCTTGCAACAAGTTAGCGCTGTTGCGCCTGTTCAGGCTGCCGCCCCGCCCTTGCAGACTGACAATACCGACGACGCCGATTCGGAGATATTATCCGCTATTTGGGGGCCGTCCATTACGCGATGGTCCTCCTACATCAGCGTTCTGGCCGATTTTTATGGCCTCGATCCAGATTTCATTGCGGCCGTTATTAAAGAAGAGTCCAATGGTAATCCAACTGTGGTTAGTCGCGTGGGCGCGGTTGGTCTAATGGGCGTCATGCCCGCCGGGCCAGGTCTGGAGTGGCGTCCGCCTCCCAGCGAATTGGTCAATGCCTCCACCAACTTACGCTGGGGCGTTGCCATTTTGTCGGAGATTGTGCGGCAGTCCGGCGGTGATTTGTATTCGGCATTAGCCGCTTACAGTGGCGGCTGGAGCCAGGCCAACCGTACAGTGCCCCGTGAATATGCATCCAGCGTGCTCAATAGTTACGGCCGTGCCGTAGCCGCCCGCAGCGGCGTTTCGCCCGACATCGCTTCCCAATGGACGGTGGCAGTGGAAATTCGGATGGGAGATGTACCCAACAAATCGCTGTTGATTTTGGGGGATCAACCCATTTCAGGTTTACATACCTATGGCAAACATGTTGTATATGAATATATAGACCAATCGGGGCAGGCCTATTACGTTAAAGGGTATGCCGTCCCCGTCGCTTTGGTGGCGCCCGTTGGCGCCGAGGCAGCGGCTTTTGGCAGCCCAGACAGTCTGGACATACAATTGCAGGCGCGCCTTGATCAAACGACAGCAAAAATTTCAGGCAGCAACCCGCGCATCCTAACCGCTTGTTTGCCTAGTTTGAGCCGTTTGCGCGGCCACGCCAGCACGCGCTGGTTTGCCCCTTCCTACTGCCCATCCTGGCACCGATAAAACAAAATTAACGCGTAAAACGTGAAACGTAAAGCGTGCAAGATGACGTTTTACGTTTTATGTTTCAAGACTGATAACGACTAAAGGAAGTACAAGATGACTATTCAACCAACTACCATACGCCAAACGGTTCAGGCGCGGTTTGCCGACGGTCGCGCCTTTGAAGGCCCTATTGGGACAACCATTGAAGAATTTATAAACGCGGCCGATTTGCCAGTAAACGGCCGTATCGTGGCCGCTATCATGAATGGGAAACTGCGCGAACTTTCCACTCCTTTGATGACTGACGCCGTTCTAGTCCCAGAAACCACCGCCGGTTCTGACGGCACACGCATTTACCGCCGCTCACTCAGTTTTTTGATGGTCGCCGCCGCCGCCGAGCTTTTTCCCGATTACACCATTACCATCCAGCATTCCATGCCCTTTGGCGGCTATTATTGTGAACGCGATGATCGCAAGCAGCTAACGGACAGCGAACTAAGCCAATTACGGCAGCGTATGAACGAATTGGTTGCCGCCAAACTACCCATCAAGCAGGTCAAAATTCCTTTAGACGAAGCCCTTCAATTCTTCCGTGCAAACGGCGACCTGGAAAAGGCCGACTTGTTTGCTCGACGGCGCAAAGATTACCTGACATTATACGAACTCAACGGCGTGCGCGATTACTTTCATGGCTTCATGGTACCGAACACCAGCTATCTCGATGTTTTTGAACTACGTCATTACAGTGATGGGTTCATCCTGCAATTCCCACGCCGCCAGCAGCCGCGTGTCTTACAGCCCTTTGAAGACGAGCCGATTTTAGCCCGTGTTTTCCAGGAATATGATGACTGGCTGAGTATTATTGGCGTGCCGAACATTGCCGCGCTGAATCGGATTTTGGGCAACGGCCGTACCCAGGAAATCATCCTCGTTGCCGAAGCCCTGCACCAACGTCAACTTACCGCCATTGCCGGCCAAATCGCCAGCCGCCGCCCACAAGTCAAACTCGTGATGATTTCTGGCCCTACATCGGCGGGAAAAACCACCTTCAGCAAGCGACTAGCCATCCAACTTATGGCCCAGGGCATTTACCCCGTCGCCATCGGCATGGACAACTACTTTGTCAATCGTGATGAAACACCCCGCGATAAGAGCGGCGATTATGATTACGAATCGTTGGACGCCGTAGATGTGGCTCTCTTTAGCCAGCACCTGCGCCAGTTAATGGCCGGCGAGACAATCATCCAGCCCGTTTACAATTTCCACACCGGCCAGCGCGAAGTGGGGAGCGAGTTGAGCATCCCTTCCGATCATGTCATTTTAATCGAAGGCATTCATGGCCTAAACCCGCGCCTTGTTGAAGGCGTACCGCCAGAAGCGATTTACCGCATCTTTATTTCCGCATTCACGCAGCTTAATCTGGACAAGCATAATCGCGTCCCCACAACCGACACGCGCCTGCTGCGCCGCATCGTACGCGACGCCGCCCATCGCGGCTATTCAGCCGCTGACACCATCGCCCGTTGGCCCAGCGTCCGTCGCGGCGAAAAACGGTACATTTTCCCCAACCAAAACAATGCCGATGTCTTTTTTAACTCGGCATTGGTCTATGAATTGGCGGTATTAAAAAAATTGGCCCAGCCGCTGCTGCTGCAAGTGGAACCGGGCACACCAGAGCGGGTGGAGGCCAATCGCTTGCTGGCCTTTTTGCAATGGTTTGACCCCATGCCCAATGGCAGCATGGATTTTATTGCCAGTGATTCGATCATCCGCGAATTTATCGGCGGCTCGATTCTGCAAAATTATGAACCCTGGCGGCGGTAAACGCTGCAAGTTGTCATGCCTGCGCAGGCATGACAAAATGGCAAATTGTTTTTGTGACAATGTATTTATCAACTTTAGCGCTGCTGACCACTGACTGGCTGACTCGCTGATTGCTGACACCTAAATCTTATGAAACGACACATTTACCTTGAAGATATTCCTCTGGATGAGGCGCAGGCGGCGTTAGCGGCCGCGCTCAAAGCTAACGATCTTTGGCAGCCGCTAGAGGCTGAAACAATTCCAGTAACCGAAGCTAACGGCCGTATCACAGCCGCCGCCGTCTTTGCCAAAATCTCCTCCCCCCACTACCACGCCGCAGCGATGGATGGGTACGCCGTGCGCGCCCAAGACACGCACGGCGCGACGGAAACCAACCCGCTGCGCTTACCGCTGACCGAGGGGACGGCCCAGGCCGTCAACACCGGGCACGCCCTGCCAGCCTGGGCCAACGCCGTCATCATGATTGAGCATACGCACCTGGTCGATCTGGACGGCAGCCGTTCGGCACATGGCCTCCAGGCCATCGAAATCCGCGCGTCGGTTCCCCCCTGGCATCATGTCCGGCCCATGGGCGAGGACATGGTCGCCACCGAACTAACGCTGCCCGCCAACCACAAACTGCGCCCTGTGGATTTGGGCGCATTGGCCGGATCGGGCCATGCAACAGTTTCCGTTTATCGCCAGCCGCGCGTCGCCATCATCCCCACCGGCTCAGAATTGGTGTCGGCAGAAACGGCCGTGACCGAAGGCATCGCTCCCGGCCAGATCATCGAGTACAACAGCATCGTTTTAGCCGCGCAAGTCCAGAAATGGGGCGGCATCCCCACCCGTTGGCCGGTGGTTAAGGATGAATTTGAAGCGATAAAGACGGCCGTAACCCAGGCCGCCCAGACCCATGATCTCATCCTCGTCAACGCCGGTTCATCCGCCGGCAGCGAAGATTACACCGCCCACGTCGTCAAAGCGTTGGGCCAACTCCACGTTCACGGCGTCGCCGTCCGCCCCGGCCATCCCGTCATCATTGGCATGTTGGGGGTTGGGGATTTGGGGTTAGGGGTTAGGAAAGAAACCTCACCAGCCCCTAGTCCCCATTCCCCAGTCCCCATCATCGGCGTCCCCGGCTACCCCGTCAGCGCCGCCCTCACCGGCGAGATATTTGTCGAGCCTCTGCTGGCGCAATGGCAAGGCCAACCGGCCTATGAGCCGCCAACATTGGAAGCCACACTCACCCGTAAATTGGCCTCACCCACCGGCGATGATGATTTTGTGCGCGTCGCCGTCGGCAAAGTAGGTAAAAATGTGATGGCGACGCCCATCAGCCGCGGCGCCGGGGTCATCACCTCGTTGGTACGGGCCGATGGCATCGTCCGCATTCCCCGTTTCAGCGAAGGCGCCGACGCGGGCAGCCCTGTTACCGTCCATCTTTACCGCACGCCGCGCGAAATCGAAAAAACCATCGTCGCCATTGGCAGCCATGACCTGACTTTGGATTTGATGGCCCAATTTTTGGCCGAAAAGGAAGGCGCGTGGCGGTTGGCGTCGGCCAATGTGGGCAGTTTGGGCGGATTAGTCGCCTTGCGGCGCGGCGAGTCCCATTTGGGCGGATCGCATCTGCTTGATCCAGAGACAGGCGTTTACAACGAAAGTTACATCCACCGCTATTTGCCAAATCAAGAAATTGTCCTGGTGACATTGGTGGGCCGCGAGCAAGGCTGGATTGTGCCTGCAGGCAACCCCAAAGGGTTGGCGGGCTGGGCCGATGCCGCTAACCCGGATGTGCAGGTTGTCAACCGGCAGCGCGGGGCGGGTACGCGCGTTTTGTTTGATTATGAGTTGGCGCAGCGCGACCTTACGCCAGAACAGGTAAATGGGTATGACCGCGAGGAATACACGCATTTGGCGGTGGCCGCGGCAGTAGCATCCGGCGTCGCCGATGCCGGGTTAGGAATTCGGGCCGCCGCCCGCGCCCTGGATTTGGGATTTGTGCCGTTGGCCCATGAGCAGTATCAACTTGTGATGCCCAAGGCGCACTTTGAGAGCGACCTACTCAAGCCATTACTCGATTTATTGCATGACGACAGGTTTAAGACGGCCGTTGCCGCCTTGCCTGGTTATGATGTGACGCCCATGGGGGAAATACGGGAAGTGGGAAACGGCCGTTAGCCAAAAAGACAGATTATCCCTTCAAGATAGGTCAAGGAGCAACCGATTCTTGGCATTAATTTACATAATCGCCCAAGAGCCAATAATTAAAAGGGAGAGTCCACCATGTTTATACCTACCATCCGTTTTGTAAAAGGCGCCATAAAACCTGCCTTCACCCTGATCGTTTTAATCATTTTTCTCAATGCGCCAGCGCCCCCACCGGCCCATGCCGCCACACTTACCGTCACCACCTTCGCCGACGAACTCAATGCCAACGGCCAATGTTCATTGCGCGAGGCCATCACCAACGCCAACAATGACAACCAGTCTGGGTCAACCGATTGCCTGGCCGGCAGCGGCGATGATGTCATCAACCTGCCCGCCGGAACCTATACGCTAACACTTACGGGCAGTGATGAAAATAGCAACGCCACTGGCGATTTGGATATCGCCAGCAATATTTCTCTTGTGGGTGAAGATGGATTCACAACCATCATCGATGGCAATGCAGCCGACCGTGTCATTCATATTCACAGCGGCGTTGTAAACCTGACAAGCCTGACCATCCAAAATGGCGACCCAACCGGCATAACCGGCCCAGGATCAAACCAGAAAAAACGCGGTGGCGGCATTTGGAATGAAGGCGGATCAACCGTTACTATCGAGCGTTGCAATGTTATCAATAACACCGGGCGCGGCGGCGGCGGCATTCATAACACGGTCACAGCGGGAACGATGAATGTCAACAACAGCGCTGTTGCCAATAATATTGCAACCTCCAACAGCGGCGGCATCCATAATCAGGCGACCTTACACATCAACTCCTCCACGATAAGCGGAAATTCGGCCACCGGCACAGACAGCACAGGAGGCGGCATTAGCACAGGTAACGACGGCACGCCTACAATTACGATCATGAACAGTACGATTGCTAACAACAGCGTTACAAGCGCGACTAGCGCTGGCGGTGGTATTTATAGGGCCGTTGGCACGGTCAATATTCAAAACAGCATCATCGCTGATAATACAAGCGCCGGCACAGGGCCAGATTGTAACGGTTCTATTGTTTCCCAAGATTATAATTTAATTGAAAACACTGCCGGATGCCTCATTAGCGGGACGACAACCAACAACATCACTGGTTCCGATCCCCTGCTGGCAGCGCTGGCGGATAATGGCGGCGAAACTTCTACTCTGGCGTTAGGCGCAGCAAGCCTGGCGGTGGAACACATTCCAAATGGTTCCAGCGGCTGCGTAAGTGGAACCAGTACCGACCAACGTGGCGGTGTGCGCGCCGATGGCTCAACCCGTGGGGGGACAGCTTGCGAAATAGGCGCGTATGAATTCGATTCTGCTTTTACACCCACGGCCGTTAATTTCCAGGGTATTTCTGCTGCCGATAATGGAAATGTTACTATTTTGTTGTTGACGGCCGTCGTCATGTTCATCATATCAGTTGGCGCTTTAAGAAAGAAAGCATAAACGCACCCTGCTAACTAAAAACAAGCCCCCTGTCAAAGCGGCTGTCATCTTTGTAGATGACAGCCGCTTTGTTATCCCCTATATCTTTTAATCGCAAATTCATGATTAGTACCTTGCTGCTATGACCCATGCGTCATATACGTGAATGGCGCGTGAAAATATAATGCAAGGTATGTGCGGAAAAAGCAGTCAGACCGCATAAATTCTTACATGAATAGTTCAAAAATGACCCGAATAATGGATATTAATATGCAAAACAAGAAAAAAGCACAGGCCAAAAACGCGCAATCGTGGATCAGAGCAATGTTGATGTCCCTTTTCGCTCTTACGCTCTTCACATTGGGCGCGCAGGCAACAACCATCTCCAAAACCAATAATACTATCGGGTCGGCCGATGGCGACGTTCTCACACGCACGGTAACAATCGAAGCCGCCGATTTTGCCCCCAGCTCTGTCATTAGCGATGTCAACGTCGCCGTGAACTTTGAAAAAATAGACGGCGCTTGCCCGACCCATGGCGGCGGATACGCTTACAATGGCGAAATATACTTGATTTTAGAAAGCCCAATCGGGACGCAAGTTGTTCTAGTTGAGGACAATCTGGATTCGGCCGGAAGCGGTAATGGCGTTACCTACAGCGGGATTGAATATGGCGGCCCAGTGGCCGTCGCCTTTAACGATGAAGCGGCGCTGGGAATCAAAAGTGAAATTCCTACATCCGGCTCATTTAGGCCAGAACAAGCGCTAAGCGCTTTTGATGGCGAAGACCCGGTAGGCGACTGGACGCTTTATGTAGGCGACGGCGTACCCACCGATCCGCTTTGTTTCCAAGAATTTACGCTGACCGTTTCGGCCATGCAAACGCCGGTAATGGACGACCAATCATTCAATGTTCTCGAAAACAGCCCCAATGGGACAAGCGTGGGCACAGTTGTTGTCGCAGATGACGATCCCGGCGAAAAATTGAGCTTTGTAATTTTTGGCGGCAACGATGACGGTATTTTTGCCATCAACACGTTGTCGGGCGAGATAACAGTGGCCGATGGCAGTTTGCTGGATTTTGATACGCCGCCAACAAGTTATGATTTAGATGTTCGGGTAACAGACAGTCATGGGTTAACTGACACGGCCGTTATCACCATCAACGTAACCAATCAAAATGAAGCCCCAGTTGCCGTTGACGATGGCTACAACACAGACGAAGATTCGCCCTTAAACGTCGTTGCCGCCGGCGTGTTGGCCAACGATTCCGACCCGGACGGCACAGCGCCGACCGTGAGCGACAACGACGCAACCAGCGCCCAGGGCGTTTCGGTAACGGTCAATGCCGACGGCAGTTTTAATTACGACCCAACTGGCGTAACTGCGCTGCAAGCGCTCACCGACGGCGATTTGGTAGACGACACCTTCAGCTACACCATCACCGATGGCAGTCTAACCGCCTCAGCGACCGTCACCGTCACTGTCTCCGGTATTGACGATGCGCCAACGGCCGTCAACGACACCGACACGACGCCAGAAGAAACGGCCGTCACCATCACCGTCTTGGATAACGACAGCGACCCCGAAAGCGATACGATCAGCGTCACCAATGTCGGCGCGGCCAGCAACG
>JANTGY010000067.1 GCA_024762695.1 Anaerolineae bacterium | reverse complement strand
GACAAAACCGATGTCGTCCAGCGGAACAAAGGCATCGCTGGTTCCGGGGCTGCGCTGGATCACAAATCCGGCTGTATTTAGTTCCGTTTCTGTCGCCCAATCCAGACGGATACCATTTTCTTGGGGCGCGGCCCTAAAATAGGTCAACCCCACATTGAGCGGGTCATTGGTCTGGGCCGAAGCGGGCAGCGCAAAAAGGATGAACCCCGCGCTGAAAATGAAGAGGATGTGCAATCGCTTGATGGTCATTTTTAGTCTCTAGTCTCGTTGTTTTGTACTCTTTAGTCTCTGATTCTGGCATCTATTTGTTTAGAATGGATGGCAGATAGGTTTGGTTACGTAGACGGAATAGCTGCATCGCCGGGTCGCCTTGCAGCATAAAGCTGTACAATTCTGATTCATGGTAGCCACCCAAATCATACATCATTTTAGCATGGTTAACGGCTTCGCCAATGGTTTTCATGTTCTGGTCGAAAAGCCCATCGTAAAAGCTGCGATGCAACACGCTGTGTTCGTTGGTGTAGCCGAGGCCGGTTGACGACCAATGCGCGGCTGAGCCAACGGGCGTTGGACCATTAGATAAGGTGAGGAGGGTCTTGCTTAAGGCGGGAATGCCGGGAAAAGCGAAGTTGCCATCCAAACAGTCGGCGCTCAAAATGACGGTGGGTTCGTCAAAATTACTCCAAAAATCTACTTGGTTGGTAGTGGAGATGATGGCTGGTGAGGCCCATTGATCGACACTGCCGTGTCCGCGATAATTTAAAATAGAAACGCCGTCGCCATTGACATCCTGCAGCATGGCATCGCGCAATGCCGCTGTTTCTGCGCTATCGCTGGTTAGAAGATACAGTTGGCTACTGTTGTAACTGTCTGGAATGTGATTGGCGACCGTGGTCAGGTTTTCTTGGTAGAAGTTGCCGCCGTCATCGGCGTTATCGGCGACGAAAAGCAGGTTGTTTTGCCAACTTGCTCCGGCGAGTTGGCTTTGTTCATAGAGGATGATTTTGGAAACGGCCGCTTCCGCTTCAGCCAGGGTGTTGGCCGTAATCCGTCCAATTGCTATGTCGGGAACTAAATCGTTGCCGGTTAGCAATGTCATCGTGTGATCGGAGGGGATGAGGCCCTGAAACCGGTCTTCGTAGACCAGATCGGTGACGACAAAGGTGGGTTGGTCTTTGTCCCAGGTTGTGGCGCCGCCAGGGCAAGTGGAATGAGCGCAGTCGAGATTGCGTGGGTTGTATGTGGCGCTGCCGAATAAGACGGTGTAAGCGGGCGCTGGCGACCAGTTACCGAGGGCATAGGCCAGATAGTCATGGATGGCGGCGGGCAGAGGCAGCCCGTAGCCGTATTGGTTGACGACATCTTCGTAGTCAACGACTTTGGTTGTCAGGCCGCCAAAATCGGTATTTTCGCGGTGGCTGGCTAAACGGTTGGCCTGGGCGATGAAGTCGGCGTGGCTGATGGCGATCCAATCGGCGCCGCTGCCGGATGGCTCCAGGCTTGTCGGAACATACTTTGTGATGTTTGCAGCGTTTACCGCTCGCGTATTGGCTGTGGTGGTGGCGATAAATTCGGCTCCAGCCGCATGGCTGCTGCCAAAAGAGTAGACGCCGCCGCTGATGTCGCCGGCGCTCATTTCGATTTGGATCGGGCTGGTGGGGACGGTTGTGTTCCAGACCAAAACATTGCTGGCGGTTTCCTCGACAAAGCCGCCAACTTGAAATTTGCGTGAACCGCCTGTTTCGTCGCTGAAGATGAGTTGGTCGTTGACGGCCGTTAATTCGCTGGTATATCTGACACTGATACGGTTGAGATAAATTTCGGCCAAAGCGCTGTCGGAAGCGAAAACAAGGTGGATCTCATTGGCTTGGGAGCGGAGTTCATTGGCGGGAATCGTGTCGGTGATGTTTGTGCTTTTTGCATTGTCCCAAACGGCCGTACTTCCAGTTGGATGATCGTTGATGTAAGCGGTAACGTTGTAGGTTATGCCGGTCGGATCGGTTGAACGTTCCCTGGAGAGGAGTTCGACGGTGTAGATGGCGGGTTCCGGGCTGCTGAGCAAGGGGTTGGGGAGGGTGATGGTGTAGGTTTGGGTAACGGCCGTTCCCAAATCGCCTTGCTTAACATAATCCCAGTACCAGGCGTCGGGTTGATTGGGAAAGCTGTCCCATTGATTGGTGTAGGTGGACGTGAATAAGTTTTCCGGCTCGCGGGTAACGGTCATCACGGCGCTGGTTGTGATGGTTCCGCCGGTTTCGTTTGTAGTAGTCAGAATCGTTGTCGGCGTATTAGTTGGGTCGGCCCACAGCCAAAATACATTGTTGGCGATGAATTGTTTGTCGATGCGCGGGCCGTCGAAAGCCCAGCCATAAAAGCGGACGGCCTCGCCCGATTCAAAGTCGGCGTTATCGTCGCCGATAAATTGGTAGGCGACGGGCTGGCCGCGATGCATCATGGCAATCTGGGCTGGATTGACATTGGCTACATCCATCCCTGCCGCCAGCAAATCGGCGTAACTGACTTCGTAAATGCCATCTTGATTGAGTTCGATTTTGAAGGTTTCGGCGGCGTTGACGGGGAAATTTGTTGCCCCCGCGTTGAGCAGATTGGCGGGCAGGCTGCGCCACTCTTGAGCGTAGTCGAAGTTGAGTATAGCGTCGGACATAGCCGATAGGTAGGCGTCGTCGGGCGTGGGTGCGGGACGCAAGTCGTCCCATTGGGCGCCTTCAAATTGGATGGCGACATCAAGCTGTTGAACGTGATGCAGTTCGCCGACGGCCGGATTGTAGCGGATGGGGTAAAGGCGCAGTTCAACCAGGCGTAAATCGCGGTAATAGAAGGGTTCGGAGAGGCTGTAAAGGGCGTCGGGGTAGAGGGCGTCTTGTTGGTAGATGGCCGGGTCGGGGGCGTTGACGCGGGTGGGCGGTTGGGCGTTGAGCGGGTTGTGGGGGTTGGAAACGGCCGTTATCGCATCCACACCCGTCATCTCCTCCACCTGATTGGCCGGTTGGGGAACCGATGCAATCGGCCCAACGGCGCTGACGGCGGCGTCCGAGGCGCTTACGGCAATGGAGGCGGTTGCTTCGGGCGGGAGGAGGATGTATGCAGCGTAGTGAGGCAGGGCCGGCGCGCCCGGCTCTTGAATCTGCGCCGTTAGCCCAGCGGATAGAACATCGCCCTGTTCGGCGACGGTTGGCGGGGGGGCTGTCAGGGTGAAATGCAGGCTGGTTTGGTTGGATTGGTTGGTTTGGATGTGGGCGATGACGGGAACGGCCGTTTCTGTGGTACGGGTGTTGACGGCGCTTTTGTTGACGACGCTGGCGTTGACGGCCGTTAAACCGGCCAGCAGCCCCAGGGCAACCATGATTGTTAATAAAAGAGTGTTAATCCGTCTTTCAAGCATAAAAACCTTTACCTTACTCGCCCCACTCTATCAAACCGCGCGCTGTTAAATCTTCCAGAAAGCGGCTCAAATCGCTTTCGGCCTGTTCCAATGCGACGTCGTATTGTTCGGTTACTTGTTCGGCGATGGCGGTGATGGATTGACCCTCGGTCAGCAGCCGCCAAATGGTGGAGCCGACGCCGTTTAAGACCCGCATTTTGCCGCTTTGGGGGGTGACGATGACGCTGTTATCGTCTACTTCGCGCCAGATGAGGCTGGGGGCGACGCGCGGTGTTTGTTGGTTGTCCATTGTTATCTCCTTTCGCGGATGCCCATGATGAGCATTGCCAGGCCAGCCAGGAGGCTGACGGCCGTTAATGCGGCCGTTTGCCAGGTTGCCTGCGGTACGGTATGCGAAAATATATCGTTTTCATACCGGTTCGTCGTGGCGTCGTACTCCACCTCTTCCAGGAGATAATAATACGTTTCGCCGGGCGTAACCGACTCGTCGGTAAAAAGATAGGTTGCGCCGGATGTGGCGCTGCCTTCACTGGGGATGAGGGTATCGTTGATTTGTTCAAAACCATTATTAGGCGATTGGCTGCGATATAAATTGAACCCGGCCGTTTCCAGTTCGGTCGCGGTATTCCATTCCACGTCAATCGAGGCGGGGCGGCCAAGTTGGAAATAAAGGACGGCCGCGGCCAACAGCAGCCACAAGACGCCAATTACAATCAATAGGCTTGACGATCCCGATCGTTTCATTTCTTCAGTTGTTGTCATTATGATTTCATTTTAGGCGAAAACGGGAAATCCATTTGAATGTGGGAAACATTGATTCTCCCGTTTTCCTTGAGCAAACTACAAAGGATTAGCGCGTTTTATCAAAATACTTTTGTGGTTTGCCTATTAGTGAACCAGTCAGAAAGGTTGCGCTCAAGAAGATTGCGCTGGCTCATTCTCATTTGTTGGCGATGATCGAGACGCTAAAGCGGCAATGCCGGCTGCCGTTAGACCGCCAACGAGAGCGGCGATAATTGTGTTTACGGCCGTGCGCGGGAGGATGGGGACAGCGTTAGGCTGCGCAGCCTCGATCTGAATGATAACATCCGATTCTTGCGCTTGCGCTGTATGGCTTTCGTTGAATTGATTGAAGGCGTCTCCGTATCTGGTTTGCGCGTTCTCTAACTGGGTCTCCAGTCGAGAGAAGGTTGCTTGAGCATCTTCCGCTTTGTCCAAAGCGTTGATTTGCGCGTTTAGGGCTTGGATTTCGGCGTCAATTTCCTCAAGACGATTTTGCCAGTTAGCGATAGGCTCGGCATAGCGTTGGCTGGCCCAGCTTTGGCTTTGGTCGATTAGCGTCTGGCTTAAGGCATTGGCGATTAGGGCGGCGCGATCAGAGCTGACATCGGAGACGTTGATGCGAATGATTTGCGTCCCTTCAGGCACGGAAACGGCGACCATTTCGGCTAATTGGGCGCTGCTGATGGGCAGTTCCAGTTGGGCGATGATTTCCTGGCGAATTGATTCTGTTTCCAGAATTTCAGCGTAGGTACGGGCTGATTGGGCGTTCTCAAAATCGCTTTTAGGCGCGGCGTTAATGAGCAGCCTGGTTGAGGCTTGGTAGACGGGGACGCTGTTTTGGCTGGCGAAAAAGGCGACGCTTCCGGCGACGGCCGTTCCCAGAATAATTAGCCAGGCCCAGCGCCAAAGAAATGCGGCGCGCCGTTTGAAATCCATGCTCCTGCAAGCTCCTAAAACTAAATGATTATGCTTTTATCGTGTTGACGATGCTGAATAATATGAATATGATCCACAGACCCGTTTCCCAACCTGTTCGACTGGTTCCAGCCAGACCAATGCCGACGAAGATAAAGCTGAACCAAAACAGCTTTTGAAAAGCGGGTTGATTGAGTTGTTCCCTGAGACGGCGATTTTCCTGCTCGGCCAGCCAATAGTGATAGCTAAAAGCGGCTAATAGGATGGCTAAACCGGTAATCCAGAAGCTGTTGATGAAGACTGAGAACCAATTAATCACAGGTAGTGAGTATAGCATATGCTTATGGGGCTTCAAAGGGTTGGCAACGGCCGTTTTGTCCTAATTCAGATAAATAAAAAGTAACTACTAACCCTGTCATGCCTGCGAAGGCAGGCATCCACTCCTGGATAGCATGGATTCCCGCCTTCGCGGGAATGACGTCAAAGGGGCTTAGTAGTTACAATAAAAAATGAGAAGCGGGGAATAGGGGATTCCCGCTTAAACAGGAGTTTACGAATGGCGAAGAGACAGACGCGCTACGTGTGCCAATCATGCGGGCGAATCACGCCGGCTTACATGGGTAAATGCCCCAAATGCGGCGAGTTTGGGACGATGCAGGAAGAGGTTGTGGCCGCAGAAACGGCCGCTTCCGCCAAAAATCCGCGCGCCCAAAGACAGATAGCCAGCCGTCCCCTGCGCCTGTCCGAGGTGACATCCGACGGCTTTGAACGCTTAAAATTGCCGCTTGCCGAATTTTCCCGCGTGCTGGGGGGCGGAATTGTCCCCGGTTCGCTGGTGCTGGTTGGCGGCGACCCCGGCATTGGCAAGTCTACCCTGCTGTTGGACGTGGCCGCGCTGGTTGCTAACCTGCACGGCCCGACGCTGTACATTTCTGGCGAGGAGAGCGCGCGCCAGATTAAGATGCGCGCCGATCGCTTGGGCGTGAAAGCAGATGATCTGTTTCTCGTGACCGAAACCAACCTGACAGCCATGGTCAATCACATTAACGAATTTAAACCGAAAATGGTGATTGTGGACAGTATCCAAACGACCTACGCCGAGGACAAAACTTCGTCGCCGGGCAGCGTGAGCCAGGTGCGGGAATGCGCCAGCCGCTTCCAGGAATTAGCTAAAAATAGCGGCGTGACGATTATTTTGGTAGGGCATGTGACCAAAGAGGGGGCGATTGCCGGGCCGCGCGTGTTGGAGCATATTGTGGACACGGTTTTGTACTTGGAAGGCGATCCATTTCACCGTTACCGCCTGCTGCGCGGGGTGAAAAATCGCTTTGGGGCGACGAGTGAGGTAGGCGTATTTGAGATGGTAGAGAAGGGGATGGTGGAAGTGCCCAACCCATCGGAAGCGTTTTTGGCGGAGCGGCAGGTAAATGCGCCGGGGTCGGCAATTGCGGTAACGATTGAGGGAACCCGGCCGTTACTGGTCGAAATCCAGGCCCTCTCCAGTTCGACGACATTTGCCAACCCGCGCCGCACGGCCAATGGGATTGATTATAACCGGCTGTTATTGTTAACGGCCGTACTGTCCCGCCGCGTCAACATCAAATTGCATGATAAAGATGTATTCATCAACGTCATTGGCGGCTTGCAAATAGACGAACCGGCCGCTGATTTGGCCGTCGCCATCGCCATCGCCAGCAGCGTCAAAGACCGGCCCATCCACGCCGACATGGCCTTTGTCGGCGAGATTGGTTTGAGCGGCGAACTGCGCGCCGTCAGCCAACTGGATACGCGCCTGAAAGAGGCTGTTAAATTAGGTTTCAAACGCTGCGTTGTACCCCGTTCCACCAAAAAACGAGCCGGAGATTTCCCAGATGGGCTAGAAGTAATAGGCTGTCGTTCCTTGCACGAGGCTATCCAGGTGGCTTTGCTGCCCAAATAAGCGGGCAGCGTCTCAGCTTGTCAGCCAGTCAGCAAAAAAGCTGAAACGCTGAATTGCTGAGACGCTGAAATGCTGAACTTATTGCTTTTTCCCCAGATAAAGGAACAGCCCGCCCGTCAGTGTGAGCAGTCCGATAACGCCCAGGAGAAGCGGAACGAGGCCGTCGAAGGCTGAATTTGGCGATTCAGAGACGGGAGTGTTGGTTGGGGATACGGCCGTAACCGGCGTCGTTGTTTGTGTTGGTGTGGGACTAGCCGGCATAGGCGTCGCCGTCGCCGATGCTGTGGGGATGGGCGCTGGCGGCGCCGTCGCTGTTGCCAGAATTTCCGGTAAATCTGTTGAACCGCCAACGCTGTCAGGCTGCGGCTTCGAGCCGACGACGACTTCCTGTCCCACTAACAACAGACTTTCCAATGTCAAGCCGCTCAATTCAAAGAATTCATCCGGCGATAAATCGTATATGGCTGCGATACTGTAAATTGTGTCGCCGGGCGCTACCACATGCACAATCGTACCTTCCGGCTTGACGCGAGCATGGGGATAGCCGGGCAGCACCGTCGAGCCATCGGGCAGCACGCTGTAGCCGATGATGATGGTCTGCCCTTCGGCCAGTGTGTCGTTGTTCGCTAAATTGTTGTAACCGGATAGGTCGTTTAGCGCTACGCCGAAACGTTCGGCGATGAGAATGAGCGTATCGCCGGGGGCTACCTGGTACAGGATACGGCCGTCAGGATTAGCGGTGGGGGAGACAACGGCCGTTGCTGTGGCGGTCGGCGTTGCCGTGTTCGTTGGCAGAGGCGTGCTCGATGGCGTCAATGTTGGCCCAAGCGTGCTCGTTGGCAGCGGCGTTCCTGGCGTGGCGGTGGGCGGCTCTTGGCCTGGCGGTGGTTCTGTGGGCTGCGGTGGCGGTGGCGGGGCGGCAATGCTGCCCGATTTGTAGGCCGCGCTTAACTGCGCCGTTAACTGCAAATAATAATTGCCAAATTCAGCGCTCGGTTCAATCATGCTGCCTTCCGGCCACTCATTGTAAGAAGTGATGATGAGCATGTCCGGCGAACTGGCCGCCGCGCCGCCAAAACTGGATTGATAATAAGCGCCATCGCCGCGATCGCGTACAAAAGCGGCGTCGCCGCGTCCCAATAGCGTGTCGTTCCAGCCGGGCATCGCCGTTGCCACCCAGTATTTGTAGCCGCCGTAAGTGGCGGCGGCGGCGCGGGTGTTGGCCGCCCAAGAAATGGCCGTCCCCGCTGGATTATCCGACCAGGCGATGTTGTACAAATGCAGACCGTCAAATGCGTTTAGGAAAGCGGTATTGCCTCCTTCAGCAATCCAAATTGTGTTGCGATCGGGGTCAACAGTGTTCCGAATTGTTACCCATTCATCAGGGCTTAAGAGCCAATTGGCCCAAAAGAAAATGACCGGCTTACCATCCACGCGCAGATAAGCAGGATGGTTGACGTGTGTTTGCAGCAGTGTGCGCAAAGCGGCGATTCGGTCGTCGTTACTGGCGAAGAAGGGGCTGCCGGCTTCAAAATCAACGGCCGCCTTAAAACCGGATGCGCTGGCGATGTTCAGCAAAGCTTGAAAATTGGTTTCGGTTTGATTGTTTTCAACTTGCGGGCCGTACCAACTTTGCACAAAGCCGTCAATCCCCGCCGACTGGGCTTCGCCAACATGCCGTTGAATGGTTCCTGCGTCCCACGAGTTGTAGGGCTGCAGTGGTTGGTACGGCGTGCGTCCCGGCCCAAACGAGTCGGCGCTGAACCAGGCGTAGTAGAAGGCCAGGACCAGATTGGTTTGGCCTTGCGCTTGAACGGGTGGGGTTGGAAACGGCCGTCCGGTCGCCAAGATTAAAAACAAAACGTAAAACGTAAGACGTAAAACGCGCGGTGTTTTACTTGTCACTTGCAACCTGCCGCTTGCTATTTTATTGTGGTCCAACATAACGATATTCCAAAGTTGGCGTCGTGAACTCAGTAACCAATCCCATCACTCTGTCAGCTTCGGATTGGTTGAGACGACTGCCGGCTCCCAGGAGCAGATCGCGGAAGCTGGGGATGTGTTCAAATTCAACCAGGCGCGGTTTGCCGCTAATGCCGCCCAAATCAGCCGCTTTAGCGATAGCGTCGTCCAGGTTCCCCAGCTCGTCGGCCAGCCCATTATCTACTGCCTGACGGCCGCTGTAAATACGGCCGTCGGCTAATTGGCGCACGTCGGCAATGTCCAGGTTACGGCCGTCGGCCACAATCTGCACAAAATCTTCATACGTCTCATCAATCAATGTTTCAAAAATTTCTTGATGCGCGGGGTCTAACTCTTCCCAGGAACTACCCATCGCCTTATTGGGGCCGCTGGTAATTAAAATTACATCGACTCCAACTTCATCAATCAACTCTTTGGCGTTGAACAATGTCATAATCACGCCGATGCTGCCCGTAAGCGTATCGGGGCGGGCAAAAATATAGTCGGCCGGCGCGCTAATTTGGTAGCCGCCCGATGCCGCCAGCCCGGCCATGCTCACCACAACCGGCTTTTCGATTTCGCGTATGACCTCGTAAATCTGGCTGGAGCCGGTGACTGTTCCGCCGGGGCTGTCCACGCGCAAAACAATCGCCTTCACAGTCGGATCGTCAATTGCCGCCTGCAAATCGGCGATGACCAGGCCGCTGGTCGCTCCGCCAGTAAACTCAACACTGTCGCTGCTGGTGATAGCGCCTTCTATGCGCACAATAGCGACCGCATCGCCCACGCCGCTGCTGACGGCGCCGCCGCCCATGTCCAATGCGCCCAGGCTGGCGATTGAGGTTATGGTTAGAACGGCGCAGCTGCATACGGGCAGCATAAAGCCGACCACAACGCTCAGTAAAATCCAGAGCGGCGTTCGATTGCTTGCATTTGTTTTTGTCGTTGCTGTGTTTGTTTCTTCTGCCATTGTTTCATTTTCCATTATTGTTCCGCCAATCAGTTGGGCCGCACAGCGGCGCCCATTTTGTATTTTGTGATGTTAGATGGCGTTATTCGGCGGCCCATTTTAACCTTGCCGCTGAATCAGGTCAAAATTGCTTGTGAAAAAATTATTTTGTGGTATTATTTTTCGCTTGTTGAAAAGCAACATAATTTTATACGCTCGCTGCTTTCCGCTCTTGACTTAGATCAAGGGCAAAGCTCGCCCGAGTAATTCCAAGGAAAGGAGGTAAATGCGACGTGCGTGAGTACGAAGTTACCATTATTGTCCAACCACAATTAGAAGAGACGGCGCGCAATGAATTAATTGCGCGTGTCAGCGATTGGCTCGTTCCTGGCGCCGAAGAGGCCAATAAGCCGGTTGAGAACCATTGGGGTTCGCGCCGATTGGCTTACCCGATTCGCAAGTTCACGGATGGTTATTACGTGATGTATGAAGCGAATTTGGATTCGACGCGGATTGGAGAAATCGAACGTAATATGCAGTACAGCGAAGATCTTTTGCGTTATATGATCGTTCGTAAGGAAGAGGCTTAAGGTTAAGCCAAATAGGTCTACAGGAGTAACGGGACATGAATAAAGGGCTGAACAAGGTAATGATCATCGGTTGGGTTGACGGCGATTTCGAAATGCGTTATGCGCCAAGCGGCCGTCCGGTGACTTCGTTCAGCGTGGCTACGTCTCGTACCTGGACATCGTCTGAGGGCGAACCGCGTAAAGATACGGAATGGTTTAATGTGGTGGCCTGGGGCCATCTGGCTGATTTGTGCCATGAACAGCTTTCGCGGGGGCAGCGCGTCTATGTTGAAGGGCGGCTGCAAACGCGAGGCTGGGAGGATGGAGCCGGTCGTAAGCATTACCGTACGGAAGTGGTGGCCCAAGAGATGATTCCATTGTCTGATTTAATTGAGTAGTTGACGGGCGACGGCCGTCTGCGGTTTCGACCGCCGGTTACGGTTTTGCCGGCCCGTTTTGTTTGGAGGTTATTATGGGATATCAAGGTTCCCGCGGCGGTGGCCGCAGTGGAGGCGGTCGTAGCGGCGGTTTCCGCAGAGGCGGACGCGGTCGTTTTCAACGCAAACGGTATTGCTCGTTTTGCGTAGATAAGAAAACAATTGATTATAAAGATTACGAGGGATTGCGCCGGTACATTACAGAATTTGGCCGTATCAAGCCTCGTCGTCAAACTGGCGCTTGCGCCAAACATCAACGTCAATTAGCTATTGCAGTTAAACGCGCGCGTCATTTGGCGCTTTTGCCGTTTGTAGTCGATTGATTTTTAGTTCGTTCTAATTTTTTGCCAGGGGTTTACGGCCGTTGGCAAAAAATTGGAAACGGGAAACCGATCGGTTTCCCGTTTCTTACCATTCTGAGATACAGGCATATGACAAAGAAGAAGACTCGAGTATCTGCGGATGACGAAGCGAAACGTCAGTCGCGTAAAGAGGTGTTGCGGTCCCGGAAGGAAGCTGAACAGAATCGTCGGATTATGTGGGCTGTCGGCGGCGTAGTTGGCTTGTTGGTATTGGTTTTTATTGTGGCGCTTGTGAATGAGTTTATTCTTACGCCAAATCAAGCTGTGGCGATTGTTAACGATGAAGAAATAAAGATGCGACAGTGGGAGGATCGGGTTCGTTATGAACGCGCCCAACGGATTATTTCTTTAGAGAATCAGTTAGAGGCGCTCGGCGGGGATGTCGGCATTATTCAGCAGTTTATGGGCCAGACTATCAATGAATTGCTAGATGCTGAAGCGTTGGCTGAAGGGATTTTGGGCCAGATGGCTGATGAAGCTCTTTTGGTTCAGGCGGCTGAGGCGCGCGGCATTACGGTGACTGATGCGGAATTGGATGAGGAAATCGGCTCGTTTTTCAATTATTTTGGCGGTGAGTCGCCGACGCCGCTGCCAGAACCGACGGAGACGATTGTGCCGACGCCTTCTTTGACGCCTATTCCAACGGCCGTCATCACTGACATCGTACCCACCAATACCCCATTCCCTACGCTGGAGCCATCTGTGGCCGAAACGGCGCCCACGGCGACCCCTGTTTCTAAAGAATCGTTTGACGAACAGTTGGGCGATTTATTGACCCAGTTCAAGGATTTGGGCGTGGATGAGACGACGTTCCGGGAGGCGATTCGCACGCAGCTGATCATAGCCCGACTGGCCGATGCGTTAGCCGAGGAACAGGCTCTCCCCTCTGAGGCGCCCCAGGCCAGCATCTTTTTGCTCTCTTTTGATACAGAAGCGGATGCGAATGAGGCGTTGGCAATGATCCAAGCGGGCGATTTTTTGACGGTGTGGAACGAGATTCGTAGTACGCCGCCTGACGGCGGAGCGATTGGCACTGCTAGTGAATTGTTGTGGCGTACCCAGGATTCTTTGGCATCCATCTTGGGCGCCGAGGCAGCGGAGGCGGCTTTTGTACTGCCGCCAGGTGTGCCCAGCGCTGTGTTTACACAAGAGGTTGATGCTGAAACGACACGGTATCATCTCATTCAGGTGAGCGGGCGCGAGGTGCGCGAACTGCCAGAAGCGACCATTGAGAACGCCAAAAACAACTTGTTGAGCGTGTTTTTGACGGAACAATCGGCTCTGGGCGGGGTTGAATTGCTTGAAAATTGGCGCAGCCGCGTGCCCACACAACCGGTTTTAGACCCGAAGTTCCTGGCGCAGCCGACGCCGGCTCCGACTGACCCTGAGGCGGGCGGCGAAGTTGTACCAGTTGCGCCTGACGACGGCCAGTAAAAGCGGCGCGATAATTGGCGGCAATTTTTGCCCCATTTGATTGATTTGAAGGCCAGGTTGCCGGTTGGCAGCCTGGCTTTTTGCTATCAGGAAAACGGCTAATGAGTGAAATGACATGGTTGGAAGGGTTGATTGCGGTTGAAGCGGCCGTGCGCGCGAAAAGTCGTAACATTAACGCTGTTTACTTGGCGCCGGGCAAACGAGGTAGGCGCGATTGGAGGCGGCAGCGATTTTTGCAGTCTGTTCAGGCAGCGGGCATCCACGTTGAGCGGGTTGACGTAGATTTTATTGAGGAGCGGGCTGGCGGTAAGAGTCATGGCGGCATCATTGCGGAGGTGGGGCCGCGCCGTTTTGTGGAATTGGATGCGTTGGTTGTGGGGGCGAAACGGCCGTTTGTCGTCATGTTGGACGGTATCGAAGACCCGTTTAATTTTGGGCAGGCGGTACGGGCATTGTACGCGGCTGGGGCTGATGGCCTGGTTGTGCGGCCGCGTAATTGGCTGGCGGCTGCGGGTGTTGTGGCTCGCGCCTCGGCTGGCGCGTCAGAGCTAATGCCGATGGCGGTGGCGGAGACGGCCTTAGATGCGGCTGATTTTTATCGGGGGCAAGGTTTGGCGGTCGCGTGTACGGCCGTTGACAACAGCCAATCTATCTACGAAGCGTCATTAGACATTTCGCTTTTCTTATTGATTGGGGGCGAAAAACGAGGGATTACGCGCTCGTTTATGGAGCAGGCGGATATACGGCTGCAAATCCCTTATGGACGGCCGTTTAATCGTTCATTGGGGGCGGCGGCGTCAGCCGCCATTTTGGGGTTTGAGATTATGCGACAGCGCGCCCAGGGAACTAACGCCTGAGAAAACGCGCAAAAAATACAAAGGATAGCGCCCAGCCTATAACGGTGAAGATAACGAAGGTAACGGCCGTAATTTGCAATCCGCTAAACTGATCCAGCGTAGTTTTTAGAATAAGCTCGGCGACGGCAATAGCTAAAATGCTGACCGCCATCGCCAGAATACCGAAAGCCACACCCAGAAAGATACAGAAGGTTACGCCGCGCAGGGAATGCGACTGCCGTTGTTTAGGGTCTAGAAGTTGTTGCAGGGCGATGGGGAGCGCGCTCAAATCTGTCGGTAAACCGGCCTGGAAGCGCTGAATTGAATCATA
>JANTGY010000066.1 GCA_024762695.1 Anaerolineae bacterium | reverse complement strand
CGCTTCCGCCGAGGCCAAATTCGCTTCCGCTACCGCCAACTGGGCTTCCGCCGCATCAATATCCGCTTGCGCCGAAGCCATCGTCGCCTCGCTGGGCGTGGCATTTTGCCGCTGCTGCAAAGTCAATTCCTGGATCCGCACCGCGTCTTCTGCTTGCTGGACGGCCAGTTGCAATTCTTCAGTATCCAGCGTGGCCAGCACATCGCCGGCTTGCACATTTTGGCCGCGTTCTACAGCCACTTGCTGAATTGTGCCCGCGCCGCCAAACGTCAGAGAGACGAGAGCTTCCGGTTCGATGGAGCCGGTGGCGTTGACAGTTGCAGTGATACGGCCGTTTTCCACCTCAGCCTCGCGTAGTATCTCAAAAGCCGGTACCTGAGCCGCTGTTTGCCGCTGACGCAAAAAGAAAAAGCCAGTCGCTAATAAAACCAGGACAATCACAACAATAATAATGGTTCGTTTCATTTTAGGTCTCAATTCCTTCATCGTGGCAGCTAACAACCGCCAAACTGCCTATCCAATCAACTGATCGCCGCTTATTATAGGAAAACAAAGCCAAATTGCGTAGCATATTGGCAAGCGCGGCGGAATTGATTATTCCCTATTCATCTAGCGATAAAGCCATGATTGAGAAATGAGTAAAATTGGTGTTTCCAGACTGATATGTTAGAATTCTACGCTGATTATAGCGCAATAAAGTATTGCGCTATATTTTTGCAAAAACACAAAAACCGGAGCCAACTCCTGGTCACGGGAGCCAACTCTCGGTTATGTGGAGGAAGAGAGATGAAAATTAAAACTTTGGCGCTGTTTGTATTGTTGGTTGCCGCCATCGCCTTTATGGGCGCGACGGCCGTTAACCCCACAGCCGCCCAAACGCAGGGAACCGTTAACCTACTTGTTAATCCAGGCTTTGAAGAAGGCCATCATCACCAAGACCAAATTGCTGAGATCGTCGTCCCCGACGGTTGGCGATTGTATTGGGTAGATGGCAGCACCTTCCCCGGCGCCTGGGATAATCTGCCGGCCCATCGACCCGAATCGACCGTCTGGAACAGCCAGGGCGGCGTTCCCGAAGGCGAAGAAGTATTTTGGCGCGATGGCATTTACACCCTCAAAATATTCAAAGCATGGGCGCCAATGTACGCCGCTTTGTCCCAGGATGTAACGGGGCTAGAAGTGGGCCGCCGTTATCGGCTGGTCGCCCCTGTTTATCCCGATATTGTCATGGAATACAGTGGCGGCAGTAAAATCCCGCCGGATCGCCCCGATTCGGGACAGGTTCGCTTGGGGGCCAGCCCCACCGGCGCTGCCTGGCGCGATGAAGGCGCAATTGCTTACAGCGGTTGGTGGACTGGCGCAACGATCTCGCCCTTCTACCAAACCTACTCAACATTCATTCACGATTTTACCGCCACGCAAGAAAACATGACGGTCTGGATTGAGTTCCGCTCGACCTACCCTTATCCCAACAACGGCTTCTTTCTAGACACGATTGGGTTGTACACATTGGATGAAGTGGATCAAACTGTAACCAGCCCGCCCCCCGCCGGTGGAGCGCCCGCTCCGGCCGGGCCGCCGCCAACGCCATTCCCCACTGCCACACCGCGCGCTGATGGCGCAGTCGTTCATGTTGTGCAATCAAACGACACCTTGTGGACAATTGCTATTCAATATGCGGGCACAATGGGACTAACGCCAGAAGAGGCGCTGCCCGCCATTCGGGATTTGAACAACAATCCCGCCTTTATCAATGTGGGGCAAGAATTGATTATTGTGCCTCCGGGTCAAACGGCGCCGACTGAGGAACCAACCCCAGAACCGACTGATGAGCCAGTTGAAGAAGCGGCGGTTGAAGAGACCGCGCCCGAACCAACAGCGGAGTCTGTTGAAGAGCCAGCCGTTTCTGAACCAGACACAACCAACTCGATTTGTGTAGCTGCCTTTAATGACGCTGACGGCAATGGGCAGCGCGGCGTTGGTGAAGGGCTAACGGCCGATGCGGCTATCAGTCTCTTCCGCGGCGGCAGCAATGTCGCCACGTATGTCACCGATGGCATCAACGAGCCGTACTGTTTCGGAGATTTGGAAGCGGATTCATACCAGGTACAAATCTTCCCGCCAGCTGATTACATGATGACGACGACGGGAAGTTGGGCGGTAGCCGTTTCTAATGGCATGGACATGAATGTGGAGTTTGGCACGCAGTATAATCCGGATGCGGGCGCGGTGGCTGTGGCCGACACGGCCGTTACTGAATCCGCCGATACGCCTGTAGATGAAACCGCCCCCGCCGATGAAACGGGTGGCGGCTCGAACGTGGGTCTCTACGTCTTGGGCGGCGCGGCCGTGCTGGTTTTGTTGGCCGGTATTGGCGTTGTCCTGCTGCGGAAGAGTTAACCGTTACCCGTAATCAGTTTTCCGTAATCAATAAGAGCGTCCTCCGGGGCGCTCTTTTTTTGTGTCCCGTTCCCATATCGTCACCTTTGCGTCACGGAAACGCATAGTAAAAGAATTTCGTTTGTTCTAAACTGAATGAAGAGAGATTTGTCTGCAACGTAAAACGTGAATCGACCTCATTAAGTTTCACATTTCAGGCTCACGGAGTAATCATGCAAAACGATGTCCCGACCCGTCCCAATTTACCCGTTGTACCCAAGCAGGAGCAAGAGCGACCGCGCCGCGGCTGTCGCGGCTGTTTGAGCCGGGCGTTTGTCATTGGCCTTGTATTGTTGGCGTTAGCGGTGTTTGCCGGTGTCGTCGCCGTTAGCTCAATCATTTATGTCAATTTTTCGCAGGAAATCGAAGCCGGCATCGCCAAATTGGATACGGCCCGCGACCGGGAAACGTTTGAGACAACGCAAATTTTTGACCGCAATGGCGAACTGCTCTGGGAGTTTTTTGGCGAAGGCAACCGCACCCAAATACCCATCAGCCAAATCCCGCAAAATTTGATTGACGCGACGGTGGCGGTGGAAGACGATACGTTTTATGAGAATCCAGGCGCCGACATCCCCTCCCTGATTGCGGCGTTGATTGCCAACTTGCGAAACCCCGACGGCCGTCCCGTTGGCGCCAGCACCATTACCCAACAGTTAGTTCGTCACATCGCCTTTGATTATGAGGAGCGGACGGCCGTTTCCTACAACCGCAAATCCAAAGAGATCGTTTTAGCCTGGATCATGAACCGTAAATACAGTAAAGACGAGATCATGGAGATGTATCTCAACGAAATCTACTACGGCAATCTGGCCTATGGCGTTGAGGCCGCCGCCCAAACCTACTTTGGCAAACCGGCCGCCGAATTAACCCTGGCCGAAGCCAGTTTACTGGCCGCGCTGCCGCAAAGCCCCATCGAACTAGACCCCCTGACAAATTTGGAAGCGGCCAAAGAGCGGCAGTGGATTGTGCTCAATCTGATGGTCAGCGAAGGATACGCTGCCGAGCAAGAAGTATACGACGTTTTTCAGGAGCCATTTGAGTTTGCGCCGCAGGAAGTGAGCCTGACCGCGCCCCATTTTGCCGTTTATGTGCGCCAGCAGTTGGAGGAAACGTTTGGCGCGGATGTGGTTGCTAACGGCGGCCTGCGGGTGACAACGACGCTGGATTTAGGCTACCAGCGGTTGGCCGAGCAGTTGGCCCGCCAGCATGTGGCCGCCGTCGGCCCGGAACACAACCTCACCAACGCCGCCCTGGTCGCCCTCAAACCGGGCACAGGCGAGATTTTGGCCATGCTGGGCAGCGTCGATTACCATGACGAGACGATTGACGGCCACGTGAATGTAACGCTATCGTTGCAGCAGCCGGGCAGCTCCATCAAGCCGCTTACCTACGCCGCCGCGCTGTCGCCCGATGAAGAAGGCCGAACCAACTGGACGGCCGCCGATATTCTCTGGGATGTGGAAGTAGATTATCCGCAGTTTGATGGCAGCGCTTATTCGCCGGTGAATTACGACGGCCGTTTCCATGGCCCTGTTCGTCTGCGCGATGCTTTAGCTAACAGCTACAATATCCCCGCCGTTTTGCTGCTGCAAGATGTCGGCGTGCCGCGTATGCTTGATTTTGCTCAGGAAATGGGCATTTCAACCTGGACCAACGATTCCAGCCAATACGGCCTATCGTTAACGTTGGGCGGCGCCGAAGTAACGCCGCTGGATATGGCTGTCGCTTACGCTGTTTTTGCCAATGGCGGCCAGCAAATCGCGCCAATTTCCATCCTAAGCGTGGAAAACAGCGCCGGTGAATCGTTATTGGAATTGCCGCCAGAGCCGCCGCTGCAAGTTCTCGACCCGCGCGTCGCTTACCTCATTAGCGATATGTTGGATGACGACGACGCTCGTGTGCCGGCGATGGGGCGCGACAACCCGCTGGCGTTACCCTTCCCGGCGGCGGCCAAGACAGGCACGACCAATGATTTCCGCGACAACTGGACGATGGGCTACACGCCGGGGCTGGTGGTGGCCGTCTGGACGGGCAACACCGACAACAGCGAAATGCTCAACATTAGCGGCCTGACAGGAGCCGCGCCGCTTTGGTCGGATTACATGCAGGCGGTTTACGGCAATTATGAGTTGCTGGCGGCGTTAGCAACGAATGGGAGCGAGCCGCCGACGGAATTTATTCAGCCAGAGGGATTGGAGAAACGGCCGTTGTGCAGCATCCCTTCCATCACCATTGGCGCGACAGAGTGCGCGCCAGGCGGGGATGAGTGGTTTTTAATCGAGACGGAGGCCGAGGCTGCGCCCACGCCTGATGGAGATGGCGTCATTTGGGAGGAGGTGGAAACGGCCGTGTTCCGCATCCCCGCCGTTCCTTTGCCCCCCATCCCCCTGGAGGTAACGGCTGAAACTGACGAGGACGCGCCCCCGCCGCAGCTTTTCTGCCATTTCAGCGAAGGAACCGAGCTGGCCCTGCTGCCGCCCGATGCGCTGCCGCAGCTTTTCCTGTCGGCTCCGCGCAACCCAGAAAGCGTGAAAGCGGCCCATGAATGGGCGCAGGCTAATAATATCGCAGTTTTGCCAACGGCCGTTTGCGACGAAGAACTCTTGGCCCTGGCCCGCGACCCCAACACGCCCGCCATTTGGCGCATTACGGATCCCAAAGAAGGGGATACGGTCAGCGGCGTCATCCCCATTGTGGGCACGGCCGATTTTGACCCTGAAGTTGTGCAATTCTACAAAGTTGAGTTGGGCATCCCGGATGGCGACAACATAAACTGGGTGACACTGGGCGAAATCCACAATGCGCCCGTTGTCAACGGCGCCCTGGAAATGCTGCACGCCGACGCTTTGCCGCCCGGCAGCTACTTCTTGCGCCTAATCGTCGTCAAGGACAGCAACTATGTCGGCGAGCCGCATACCGTCCAAATCACGATTGAGTAATTTGTATGCTATAATGGCGATGCGTTATTCTAAGATTAGATGGAGATTGAAATGGACGCGTTCAAAGTTGAAATCGAACTGCCCCGCGATTTATTGACGGCATTAAATGTCCCTGCGGCAGAAATCAAACAACGAACGACGGAATGGGTTGCGCTGGCATTATTTCAGGAAGGGGCTATTTCGGCTGGCAAAGCCGCTGAAATGGTCGGGATGACGAAAGCGCAATTTATTGCATTCTTAAATCAACGGCATCTACCTTATTTAGACGCTGTTTCTGACGAATTGGCGCGCGATTCGGAAACGGCCGTCACCGCAGCCCAATAACTTATCGCTATTCCATGTCCATAGTTTCTAACGCTGGCCCGCTTATCTCGCTGGGCCGTATTGGGAGGCTCCCCCTCATTCCTGCGCTTTACACCGCTATCTCTATCCCGCCTGCTGTTTATCAAGAAGTGACTTGCGAACCATCCATGCCTGGAGCCAGGGAATTGCTGGATGCGGACTGGGTGCAAGTGGTCGAAGTCAGTAACCAAACTGAGGTGATGCGCTTACGTTTCTGGCTTGACGCTGGCGAAAGCGAAGCCATTATTTTGGCGCAAGAGATGAAGGCGATCCTTTTGATGGACGAGCGGAGAGGCAGAACCATCGCCCATGCGCAGGGAATTAGCTTTACAGGAACTGTAGGCATTTTACTGGCTGCAAAAACGCGCGGAAAGGTTACCGAAGTTCGGCCTTTACTCGATGCGTTGATTGCCAACGGCATTCGTTTATCTTCGCGTCTTTATCGGGAGGCGCTAATTCTAGCAAACGAGTAGAAGCCGCTGCATTTTGCAGGTTTCTAGCTTGGATGAGTTAGATTTATAAGGGAAAACGGCCGTTACTCCTGTGAAAATGTAAGGCGATTTGGCAAATCGCCACCCGATTTGCCAAATCGGGCTACAACGGCGCGCCATTTTCATTCATCATGGTCGGCGCAGCCGGTGAAGTCTCCTCCCAAAAAACAGCTTCCATCTCATTCGACTGATGGGCTGACGGATGAACAGGCAGTCGTACCGTGAAACAAGACCCCTCCCCCAACTCGCTTTCTACAATGATCTCGCCGCCCATCAGTTGACAAAAACGCTGGCTGATGGCTAATCCCAGCCCTGTGCCGCCAAAATGGCGGGCGGTAGAAGCGTCAGCCTGCGTAAACGGTTGAAATAGATTGTCAATCTGATCCGGCGTCATGCCAATCCCCTCATCGCAGACTTCAAAGTGCAGCCACGCTTCTTGCTCTGGCGTAGTTCGACGCGCGACCGACAGCGATATTTCCCCTTGACTGGTAAATTTAACCGCATTGCCCAGCAGATTAAGGAGAATCTGCCGCAATTTTGCCTGATCGACAAAAATGCGGCCTAAATCCGGCTCCAGATTCAGGTTTAGTTGATTGGCGCTGCTTTCGATGAGCGGGTAAGCGGTGATCAAGACATTGTCAATCACATCCTGGACGCTTACTTCTTCCCAATACAATTCCGTCTTGCCGGCCTCGATTTTGGACATATCCAACACATCGTTGATGACGCCTAACAGATGGTGCGCCGACACTTCGATTTTCCCCAATCTAGCCGTCAGCGTATCGCGGTCAAGGTTGGTTGACTCTTCGCGCAGCAGTTCGCTGTAACCGATGATGGCCGTTAGCGGCGTGCGTAATTCATGGCTCATGGTGGATAAGAATGCGCTTTTGGTCTGGCTGGCCGATTCGGCGGCCTCTTTGGCAACCGAGAGTTCGGCGACGAGTCGCTGCTCCTCATCGTACATTTGGGCCGTGCGTAGGGCTAACGCAATCTGGTCGGCCGCAGCTTGCATCAATTGCAAATGAATCGCGGTGAACCAGTTGGGTTCAGTATGCGTTAAGGTTAAGATGCCCACAACGAGATCGCTTTGTAAGATGGGAACAGACAGCACGGAACGGGTAACGTATGGTTGATCGGGAAAAACGAGCCAGCGTTCATCGTGATAGGTGTCTGCAATCAAGGCCGCTTGTCGGTTTTCCCTGACCCATCCGCCCAACCCCTTGTTCATGACTTTGGACTGGATGTTAGATTTTTGCTCGGTGGTGACGGGACTATGGGCCAGGATACTGTTGATGACGTTAGCTTGTTCATCTAATACAAAAAGGCTGCCAGCTTTGGCATTGGTGAGGGTTGAGGCAATGTCTATGGTTCCCTGGAGGGTGTCTTGCAGGATGGGGCTTTTGGTGATGGCGCGGGCTACGTTGACGAGGTTTTCAAAGAGTTGTTTTTGATGATCCAGCGCGATTGCGGCCTGTTTGCGTTCGGTGATGTCGCGTATGATGAGGAGACGGCCGTTCAACTCTCCCTGGTGATCATACAAAGACGATAGGCTGGAAACACAATAGCGCAGCGCGCCGTTTTCAACCAGTTGAATCTCCGCTTTTTCCTGGTTTTGTTGATATTGTCGGCGCAGGGAATCGAAGGGGCCGGTAAAAAGTTGTTCGACTGGCTGCCCAATCGCTCCTTTGGGAGAGAGATGCAGCAATTTGCTCGCCGCTGGGTTTAGATCAACCAGACGATGCGCTCGATTGAAGACGACCATCGAGTCGGCCATGTGTTCTAGCGTAACGTGCCGAGCAATGGGGCGGATTTGGAGAACATGAACGCGAACGAGGCCGCGCGCCAGGAGAACGGCCGTTACCGCAAACGTAAACGGCGTCAAATCCAAGTTGGGGATAGGCAAGAGTCCCGAAACGTAAAGCAAATTGCCCAGCCAGGGAAACAGAGCAGCCAACATCAAACTCCGCATCTGCTGCCGATAAGGGTCAATCACCCGGCCAATCATACGCAGCATCAACACCGTGCCCGCTAATAGATTCAGGTATGAATACCCCAAATGCAGCCAGAAACCAGGGCCGTGTTCAATAATTAAAGCTGGAAAGGGGCCTTGCGTATCCAGTTGGATTGCGGCCCACAGCCAACCGGCGCCCGGCTCAAGCCAGGCCGAAATTAGGGTAATGGCCGGTGAAATCCAAAGCAGCGGCCAATAGCGGCGCGATTGCGGCCAGCTTCTGGTGTAGCGCAAGCTGAACAATAAATAAAAAACGGGGACGCTGACAATAGCAATGTATTGTGTTTTGGCCCAGAACAGCTTGGTTGGGATGTCGGCGCCCATCAATTCGAGGGCGTAGGCCAAGCACCACAAACTGGAAGCGGCAGCGAAGAAAGCAAAAGTTTCGGCGCCGGCGGCAGGGCGTCGCCGCCAGGCCGGGACGACTAAAAGCCCGGAAATGAGCGCCGAGAAAAACAAGGGGAGCGCATAAGGCGTGTATTGCCAGCTCATTATCTAGCCGACCTCCAAACGGGAAGCGGCGTTGGGAGCGCCCAGGGTTTCCGTGGCGACTGGCAAACGCACGGTAACGGCGACGCCTTGATTATCGCCGCTTTCAATTTGGATGTCGCCATGCAGCAAATTGCAATATCGCTTGGTCAAGGCCAGCCCGATACCGGCGCCGCCATAGCGTCGCGTGGGAGAATCGTCGCCCTGGCTGAAGGTTTCAAAGAGGTGCGGCATCTTGTCGGCGGCAATGCCGATGCCGGTGTCGGCTATCTGGAGTTGGATGATGTCGTGGGGCGCGGTGACGGCCGTTTCCCGACTTATGCGCAGCGTCACTTCCCCATCTTCTGTAAACTTGGCCGCGTTATCCAATAAATTTAGCAAAATCTTGCGCATTTTGGCGATGTCGCTGGTCACGAAACCCATATCTTCGCCGCAGAAAACGCGCAGTTGGTTGCGATTGGCGCGCATCAACTGCTGGGCTTCAGACATGATGTCGTCAATCAACTCGCAGGGTTTGAAACTGGAAAGGTGAATGGTCATCTGCCCGGCTTCCAGGCTGGATAAATCAATCAAATCATTCACTTTTGCCAGCAGTTCCCGTCCGGCGCCTTTAATCGCCTCTAATTCTGGCGCGCTGGAACCATTGTTTCTTTCTTGTAAGAATTCAGCGTAGCCGATGATGATGGTCAATGGCGTGCGTAATTCGTGGCTAACCTTGTGTAGAAAGACTGTTTTGGTTCGGTTAGCCGATTCGGCGTTTTCTTTAGCTTGTTTGAGTTCCGACGCGCGCTGCCGCGCTTCTGCGGCGGCTTGCCGCAGTTCCTGACGGCGGAGCTTGTCTTGCAGACGCAGGCGTTCAATATGCCGCGCAGCGCGAAGCCGTACGGTGTGGGACATGGCGGCAATAAAAGAGCCGCCTACCTGCAAAAAGGCAAAATGAACCCAGGTCGGATCAGCGATAGTCGGCCAAGAAATAATCAACCAACCGCCTATTGCAAGCGCCAGGATGAGGGTAAACCAGCGTGCGGACAAGAAGAAAACACCAATGCCAATGATTAACAGCGCGACATTGGTTGTGTGGCGCGGTTCGGGAACCAAATATAAATGAAGGAAGCTGTTGACTAAAACCAACAGGGCGATGAGGGCGGCCAACGGGTGGGCGTAACGCGGCGACCAGGAGAAATGGCGCGGCAGGGGGCCGATAATCAACAGGAGTACGGCCGTGCCAAAAGCAACGCCGGCCATCAAGCCCTTAATCTCGTCGGGTAAAAGATAAAGGTGGCTGACGCCAAAGATGAGATACAAAACAGACAATCCCCAGGCGACTGGGCGTATGTTGTTCAGGACGATCTGGTTTAAGGCGGGGCTGACGTCTTCGGACAAGATGGCGGCGCTAAGTTCGGCCGTTTCGGGAATGGAGGGCGGGGTTGAGGCAGACATAAGCGGCGCTGGTTAGGCGACAGCAACGGCCGTTTCCGTCACCGGCAATGTGAAGTAGAACGCCGTTCCCTGGCGAAATTCAGACTCAAACCAGATTTGTCCGCCGTGCAGTTCCACAATTTTCTTGGTGATGTTCAAGCCCAACCCTGCGCCGCGCCTGGCCCGTACTTCCGAGTCGCCAGAGCGGAAAAACTGGGCAAAAATCAGTGACTGATCTTGTTTGTCAATGCCCAAGCCATCGTCCTGCACCGCAAACTGGACAAAGGGTTTCCCATCTTGCGTTTTTAAGGCCGCCGATACCTGTATGTTCCCGCCATCGGGCGTGTATTTGTTGGCGTTGTTGATCAGGTTGGTGAGAATTTGCAGCAAGCGCTTATGGTCTGCCCACACATTGGGCAGCGTTTCGGGAATGTCAGTGGCGAGGGTTTGCTGTTTTTGGGCGAATTGTGGCGCTAATAATTGCACGACGGCATCAACGGCCGTTGTCGCGGCTATCGATTCTGGCTCCAGTTTCATTTTACCCGTTTCGATGCGCGTAATGTCGTCTAATTCCATCACCAGACTGTGCATCCGCGAGGCGGCGTCTTTGATGACCCGCAGGAATTGCGCTTGTTTATCGTTAAGCGGCCCAATTTGGGGATTCTGAATCAGGTCGCCGTAGGACATGACGACAGATAAGGGCGTTTTGAGTTCATGGGAGACCAGGGCGACGAAATCGCTTTTGGCGCGATTAGCCGCTTGCGCTTTGGCGTATAGGTGGGCGTTATTGAGGGCGATGGCCGCATGATCGCTCAATCGGGTTAGGAAGTTGAGACTTTCTTCATCGCAGCCGTTGACGCTTTCCAACACGAGCAATCCACCGACGACATCCTGGCGATGAATGGGAATCAGGATTCTGTATTGGGCTTGTTCCAGCAGTCCTTCGCCGGGGGATAATGGTTGCTGCTGGATACGGCCGTTCGCCATTGCTTCGACCGCCCCTAAATCGGCCAGAGGGATATTTTGGCCTCGAACATCATTTAAATTCTGGGCGGCTTGCACCATTGCCTGCCCATCGACCAGGGAACCAAAGAAACCAGCCTCGCCGCCCGTATGCCGCAGCGCCCATTTCAAGATGATTCGGCCTACGTTTTGCTCGTCCAAGTTGGCGTTTAGCTCTTTGTCAATTTGCTGCAAGACGGCCAATTCGGCCAGGCGGGCTTGTTCTTGATCGCGCAGCCGCTTTTTTTCCAGCGAGGCGGTAATACGCGCCCACAGCAGGGAACTGTTGATCGGTTTGAACAGGTAATCATCGGCGCCCAATTCAATACACTTGATGACGCTGCTCATGTCGTTGAGGGCCGATAACACAATGACGGGAATATGGCGTAGGCGAGGGTCGTTTTGCAGATTTTCCAGCGTTTCGTACCCGTTCATTTCGGGCATCATAATGTCCAGCAGAACCATGTCGAAGGAGGTTTGTTGCATTTGGCTTATAGCGTCACGGCCGTTTACGGCCGTTGTCGCGCCATATCCTTTCCTTTCTAAACGCGCGGCTAACAAATCGCGCACACTGGCATTATCATCAACGACTAATATCAAACTTTGATTGGCTTCCATTACTTAATTTATCCAATTGCACATTGTTGGGCGTCCAACGCTCAAGAAATCCAGTACTGATTATTTTACAAGGTGTGTGGACGCATTTCTATGGGTCTTTGTTGCTAAAGAGACTATAGTTAAAGACGCTTACAGCGCGAAATCGTCACATTTTGCAGCAAAATGAGGCGCGTCGGGCCAATTGGCCGCCATTTTGTAATCTTTTGATAATGTTTTTGTCAGCAAAAATTTAGGAGATGCGTCTATTCTTCTTAAGAAGCGGCGGCAAGCTGTTCACAATAAAATGAAGGATGTAATTATGTTAATCAAAAAACGAACCGGCATTGAAATACCATCGTCAGAAATCACGCCTCGCCATATTTATCTGTCGCGGCGTAAATTTATGAAAGGGGCCGCGGCGCTGGCTGGCAGCTCATTATTGGCTGCCTGCGCTTCGCCTAATGAAGAATTGGCAACGGCCGTTCCTCCCAGCGATACAGGGGCGGCAACAACTGCGCCCTTGCCCACAACCGCCCCCAGCGCCAATACCGACGAACTCGGCGACGCGCTCAACAGCTTTGAAGAAGTCGTCAATTACAACAACTACTACGAATTCACCACCGACAAAGAGGACGTTGCCAAACTAGCCGCCAATTACCCCACCTCCCCCTGGAAAGTCGAAGTGGGCGGGTTGGTCAGCAAACCGCAAACCTTCGATATTGAAGATTTGCGCGCTTTTGAATTGGAAGAACGCATCTACCGGCTGCGCTGCGTCGAAGCGTGGTCAATGGTCATCCCTTGGATGGGTTTCCCGCTCGCCAAATTACTGAACGCCGTTGAGCCAACCGCCGACGCCAAGTATGTGCGTTTCGAGACCGTCCTCGATAAGGAAAATATGCCCGGTCAAAAAAGCCCCTGGTTCCAATGGCCCTACGTCGAAGGGCTGCGTCTGGATGAAGCGATGAACGATTTAACGCTGATGGCGACAGGATTGTACGGCGAGGATTTGTTACCCCAAAGCGGCGCGCCAATCCGCTTGGTTGTGCCCTGGAAGTATGGCTTCAAGAGCATTAAATCCATCGTCAAAATTGATTTAGTAGACACGATGCCTACCTCTTTGTGGATGGATTCGGCCCCCAATGAGTATGGTTTTTACGCCAACGTTAATCCAGAAGTAGACCATCCCCGCTGGTCACAGGCCACAGAACGACGCATTGGCGAGTTTGGCCGACGGGAGACGCTGATGTTTAACGGCTATGGCGAACAGGTCGCCAGTTTATACGAGGGGATGGATTTACGAGCCAATTACTAAAAATCGTAATCAGTAATCCGTATCCCGTATTCGGGACTTATTTGGACAACGGATTACGGCATACGGATAACGGATAAAGGAGCCAGAATCTTATGAATTTAGCTATTTCAACACCCAAACGAAAAATGAATCGGAAGACAATCGGCCGTTGGCTGCGTGCAGCGACACACATTGGGTCGCTGCTGCCGCTGGCCTGGCTGGTATGGCAGTTCTTCCAAAATGATTTAGGCACGGATCCCGTGCGCGAGATTATTTTACGTACCGGCAAGCTGACAATTATTTGGTTGATGTTGTCGCTGGCGGTGACGCCGCTGAATAAATTGTTTGGCTGGAAGCAAATCATCCCGCTGCGCAAGCCGTTGGGCTTGTATGCCTTTTTGTACGTCAGCTTGCATTTGCTGACATTTGTTTGGCTGGATTATGGGCTAAATTTGACATTTATCCTGGACGGCATTTTTGAACAGCCCTATGTTTTGATTGGTTTTGCCGCTTATTTGCTGCTGATTCCGTTGGCGGCGACTTCCAACAAATGGGCGATGCGTCGCCTGGGCAAGAATTGGAAACGATTGCACAAGTTGGTTTATTTGATTGGGGCGCTGGGCATTATTCACTTCTTCTGGCTGGTTAAAGTGTACGATCGTCCTATTCTGTACGGGTCTGTGATGGGGCTGCTGTTGTTAACGCGGATTAAACCGATTAGCCGCTGGTTAGTGATTTGGCGCGGCTATTTACGACGATGGAGCGCGTCGTTGAGAACTTCCCGATAAGTATTAGCTCTTTATCCATTTGGGGGGAGAGGGGTCTACGAACAACTTGTCATTGGTTCACCAAAACCGGGGCCTGGGAGGCCCCTCTATGCCGCCGGTGAAATTGACTGACAACTTGTTCGCGCACC
>JANTGY010000065.1 GCA_024762695.1 Anaerolineae bacterium | reverse complement strand
GGGGCGGAGACGATTGTCATTAGTGATGATGAAGAGACGTTAGAGATGGGACGCACGCCGTTGGGGTTGGCAACGGCCGTACCCGAATGGCTCTCCCCGCTGACAACCATCGTGCCGGGGCAGCTCTTTGCCATGCACCTGGCACACGCCCGCGATTACAACGTGGATGCGCCGCGTGGCATTCAAAAGGTGACGGAAACGCGATAATGAAAATCAACTGGCAAATTTACAACAGAGCGTTATAATTCTGTTCCCTTGTGGGCGCTTAGCTCAGATGGTTAGAGCGCTTCGTTTACACCGAAGAGGCCGGGGGTTCGAGTCCCTCAGCGCCCATCCCCCAAACCATTTCCTTCAAACCTAAAACGGCAATAAATACCCGAGTCATCTGTGATCTTTTAATCTTGGCTTTACGTTCGCGCTTATGAAGCGAACCAATCGCAACCAGAATAGATTATTCAAAGGCTTACCTGTTAAAATAATCTTGCCACACCTTAACATTTTGCTATAATCCGATTGGGCAAATGTCATAAATACTCGTGACAAATGTCATAAATCTGTGTATGTCATTTACACACCCCCACTGGGGATATTTTTTCTCACAACAGGAAACAAAAAAATTATCTTGGATCAGGAGAACAGCCATATGGCAAATGCAGCAGTAAGCGCCGGCGATAGCGGCAACGCAGTCACAAGACGCGAATTCCTCTTTTACATCTGGGGCGCGTCCATTGCCCTTTTTGCCGCCGAAAGCGCCGGTCTTTTAGTCTGGTTTCTCATCCCCAAATTCCGTGAAGGTGAATTTGGCGGCGCCTTCACCCTGCCTGTCGGCGCCTTGCCCGACATCAATGCCGAACCGGCCAACTTTGCCGAAGGGCGTTTCTGGCTGGTCAACCTGGACACCGACAATGCCAGCGGCCAGGACCGCATGTATCAGGCTAATGACGAGACGACAGCAATCAAAGGGGTGGCCGCCATTTACAAAGTGTGTACGCACTTAGGTTGTATCTATTCTTGGATTCCGGTTAACAATCGATTCGAGTGTCCTTGTCATGGCTCCAAATATCGGTTAGACGGCCGTCGCATCGAATCCCCCGCCCCGCGCACCCTCGACCGTTTCAAAATCGAAGCCCTGTCCGACGATAAAATCACCGTCCTGGCCGAATCGCCAACTATTGAAATGAATAACGCTGAGCATTACGAACCCCTTCCTTTGCCAGAAGGTACGGCATTTCTCCGTATTGATACCGGAGCCAAAAAACAAGGGCCAGAAATGGAATTGTTATGCGACTTTACCGGAAGCTGCCCCTAATTAGGATTACAAAAAGGACAAGGATTTAATACATGACCACCTTTGTTGATCAAGTACGCGAAATGGGGTTCAAACAAGCCGCCATCGCCAAAGCGGATGAGGCTGTCGAGCGCATCACCGCCGGGATGAACATTAGCGATGTGCGCGGCGCGCTGCGCGGCGACGAACCGCGCCGCCCCAATCCCCGCCTGCGCCCCCATGCCGACGGCTTTTGGCTGCACATTCGCCCCAGCTTCTACCACACCGAAGTCACCCATTTCTACCCCACCTTCCGTCTCGGATGGCTTTCTACTTTCATGTTTGTTTGGGAGACCATCACCGGCATCATTTTGATGATTTTCTACACACCCAGCCCACTGGCCGCCTACAACAACATGTGGAACATCCTGGCTAACGTGCCGTTGGGCCAGCTTATGCGGAACATGCACCGGCTGGGCGCCGAAGTGATGGTGCTTGTCGTAGCCTTGCACATGCTGCGAACATTTATAACCGGCAGTTACAAAAAGCCGCGCCAATTTACCTGGGCCACAGGCATGATTTTGCTGGTGTTAACCTTACTCCTCAGCTTTAGCGGCTATTTGCTGCCCTGGGACCAGTTAGCTTACTGGGCATTGACCGTGTTCCTTAGCGGCGCGGAAGCGGCTCCGGCTCCGGCGGCCGTCAACGAGAATATTCTCCTTATTCTTCAGGGCGCGCCTTCATTGGGGGCTGGCGGTTTGCTCCGTTGGTATCTGTTCCATGTGCTGCTTATGCCGCTGTTGTTAGCTATTTTCTTCTTCGTCCATTACTACAAAGTCGTTTTGCATGGCTTCTCTCTGCCGCCAGGCCGCGAGAAAATAGGCGAAGATACAGCCAAGCGGGTGCCTAGAACTGAGCGCACCTATTTCATCCCTGATATTTTGACCAGTGAATTAATGTGGTCGGCTCTGACTACCTTATTCCTGGTTGCCGGCGCGCTCTGGTTTTGGGATGCGCCGCTGGAACATCATGCCGACCCCATCGTCACCCCGCTGCACGTTGTGGCTCCCTGGTATCTTTCCTGGTCGCAGGGCTGGCTTAAATTGGCCGATAAAACCATTGTTGTTGGCTTTATCCCGTTATTGATGGTGGCCTTTATCGTCATGCCTTATTTTGAGGTAGGCAAAAGTCGCCGTTATGCTGACCGTCGCGTTGGCTTGAGTGTTGCTTTCCTTTTTATGGCTATCATGCTGGTCTCCAACTGGATGGGATCGCCTGAATACCGTGTAGAAAGCTCCGCTGAGCAAGAGGTTAGCCAGGAAATTTTGCCACAGGAAGGGCCAAGCGTTTTGTTGGGCGTGCCCTATGAACATATGGCTCCGGGAACCTATTTACCAGGTGAAGAGGTGGCTGGAAATCCGCATTTAACCGAGGCGTTGGAAGAATTCCAGGCGGCTATGTATCGGCACAGCTGCCATGTTCCTGGCAATCAAAACGAACGGCTGCCCCGCGAATGGGACGAGTGTGAGATTGCTGTTCTGGACAGCGGCGACAAGCGATATGGAAACTTTTTCAAGGATGCGGTCATGCCTGATCCTTATGCCGAGCTTGTAATCGAAGAATTTCAGCCCAATTTGCTTAAACTGACGCTGAATTATGAGGTTGTCAATCCTGATAATCCTGATGAAATGCTAGTTGAATCGGATTGGGTTTCTTACCGGCACGCTGATTCTAATTATGAAGAAGAGTGCCGCTACGCCAATAAAAATTGCTGATTAAATTAATCAGCCAGAAATTGGTTTTTTAAATGAAGGGTTAGAAATAACACGGTAATAGATTGTCATTCCCGCGAAGGCGGGAATCCACAAGTTTTCTGACTGGATTCCTGCCTTCGCAGGAATGACAGGTGAAATTATTCTTTACCGATTAAATTTTTTAACTTCCATAGAAAAATCGGTTTCTCAAGTCGAAAGGAACGAGTTAATGCAAGTAAAAATTGTTATCGGAACAATTGCGTTTATGCTGACGATGATGATCATGGGGTTTGCGGCGCTGCGTGAGCCGACCCGATTGGAAGAGTATACCCATGCTTTTGAAGGCCGGTCGATTGAAAATGGGGCCAAGATTTTTGAAGGCAATTGCGCTACCTGTCATGGCATGAATGGTAAAGGCGAAGAGTGTGAAAATACTGCGGGGGAAAAAATTGGCTGCCAAGGTTTACCGCTTAATTATCAACCGCTGCTCTGCGGCGATATTAGTGACCGCACGGCCAGAATGAATGCGATGAACTGGGCGGGGACAAAGGATGCGTTTGTTGAATCGGTGGTCGCGGCTGGTCGCGGGGGCACGGCGATGCCGGTCTGGTCGGCGCAGTTTGGCGGCCCGATGCGCGATGATGAAATTAAAAATGTGGTTGCTTTTGTACTGAATTGGGAGAACGACGCTTTATGCGATGAAGAATTGCCAACCTTTGATTGGCCTACATTGGCCGATACATTTTTGACGGATTTCCCGGATGGAGATGCGGCTAATGGAGAAACGTTGTATGTTTCTTATGGTTGTTCGGGTTGTCACGGCGCGCCGGATGGTTCGATTCCGGCTAATGTTGGGCCGGATTTGAGCGCTATCGCGGTGGATGGAGGGACGAGGATTGAGGATTACACGGCCGTTATGTACGTTTACGAATCTATCCTGGAACCCAACGCCTATATTGCCGAGCAATGCCCGACTGGCCCGTGCGTTGGTCCGCCAAGCGCGATGCCGGCCAACTTTGCCGAGCGGATGAGCGCCAATCCGCAGGATATGGCTGACATGCTGGCTTATTTGTTAGGGCAATAAAGTCAGCGCCCGCACAATAAAAGAGCCTGGCTGGTTATGCAGTCAGGCTCTTTTTGCTTGGAGACCTCTCTATATCCCCATTTGATACAAAAACAGGGTTGCCAAAATGCCGCTGAGGAAGCCCGAAACATGCCCAACGAAGGAAATGCCTTCGCCGCGCACCATCACGGTGGCGAAAATGGAGCGTCCAAACAGAACGATTAAAATGACGGCGATGAGAATTGACCAGCCAGGATGAACGATTGGCCCATAAGTGATGTCAAAGCTAAAGTAGGCTAATAGCATTCCGCTGGCCCCGATATGATTGCTGCCTCTTCGTCCCAGCAACCAAACGCCTAATCCTTGAACGACAATCATCACGGCCGTTGCCCACAAAAACATTTCTATCGTTGGCACAAGCAAAATAGCAATGCCGGTAAATATGAGCAGGGGGCGGGTATTGCTGTACAGATGTTGGTCATCGCCGTGCAGTAAATGGTAAGTAAAAAAATGACCGAGGTTGGGGGAGCGGCGCGGTTTTAGACCATATTGCCCCTTGAGCCGCCCTTTGTAGAAGGCGCGGTCGAGAAAACGTAATCCCCAAATGACGAGGAACAGGCCGCCGACAATTTTTACGGCCGTTGCCACATGATCCACAAACGGCATCTTATTAGCGACTAATCCAGCCGTATTATGCCAGGCGTCGCTGTCAAAAAATCGTAGCAGGAGCGCCAAAATCAGAACGCCCACCCCAATCTTGAACAAGAAACGCAGATTACTCCACAATCGACCAAAAAACGCCTTCATAACCATCCCCTGAAAACCTGTTCTTTCCAAATTATACGGGCTGGGTCAAGTCCGGCAATTTCCTTTACGTCCGACACATTCTGTATTACGATTCCAGGGTGCTGTTGAATAGGTTTCTTACAAAAAAGGGAGTGTGTTGTGAATTCGACCGAATCAGAAAAGAAAAAGTTTGATTACGCCAAGACATTCATCGTCGGTTTTGGTTTTCTCGGCATCAGTATCATTTGGCCCATCTTCAACCAATTCATTCCCATCTTCTTGCAAGCCGGGAACCCGGAATTTGAGCGGCAGTTATTGGAAGCAGGCCGTGAAATCCCCAAAGTCGTGGGCTTTGGGCTGACGCCGGCTTTGGCCTTGTTCATTATGACCTGGGACAACTTGCTCAATGTCTTTGTCCAGCCCTGGGTGGGGGCCAAGAGCGACGCCACCTGGAACCGCTTTGGGCGGCGCAAGCCCTGGATTCTGCTGGGCATGCCTATCGCTGTGATTGGTTTTGTCCTCATCCCCTTCGCGCAAACAGCATTGGCTATCGCCGTTTTCATTCTCATCACCAATTTTGGCATGGCTCTGTTCCGCTCGCCGACGGTCGCCTGGCTGGGCGATTTATTCCCAGCGAACGATCGCAGCAAGGCCAATGGCATCATCAATTTGATGGGCGGTGTGGGCGGCTTAATCGCTTTCTTTGGCGGCGGCTATCTATTTAATTCGATGGGGCGGGCCGCGCCTTTTATTGGCGGAGCGGTTTTGCTGGTTGCGGCGTCTTTTACGGCCGTATGGAAAGTCAAAGAGCCGCGCCAAATCACAGTGGACAAAACCCACGACGATAAACCGGGTAATGTGATGGCCCATCTCAAAACCCTGTTTAATAATCCCGACCGCAGCGGTTTGTTTGTTTTGCTGGGCATTTTGCTCTGGTTCATGGCCTTTAACGCGCTGGAATCGGGCTTGTCTTCGTTCGCCGTATTCACGCTGGGCATTTCGCCGGGCAACGCCTCGATTTATGCCGGTTCGGTGACGATCTCGTTCATCTTGTTTGCTTTACCGGCAGGCTTGTTGGGGACAAAACACGGCCGTCGTAACATCATCCTCATCGGACTGGTTGGCCTGACGTTCATTTTCCTGACCGGCTATTTCATCATTCAAGGAACCGTAACATTTATCGTCATGCTCGTTTTGACCGGCGCCTTTTGGGCTTGCGTCAACGTCAACAGTCTGCCCCTGGTCTACGATTACGGCGACGAAAGCAAAATTGGCGCCTACACGGGATTGTATTACTTTTCATCGCAGGCGGCGGCCGTATTAGGGCCAACATTGGGCGGCGTTGTGGTGGATGTTCTTGGCGATCAATATCGCTGGCTGTTCCTGTTTAGTACCGTTTTTATGGCCCTGGCCTGGCTGGCAATGACGCAGGTGAAGAAGAAGGCGGCGACACAATTAGCGCCTGTATAAAAATTCTTACATCTTGCGTCCTGCGTCTTGCGTCTTGTGTCAGGACGCGGGACGCAAGACGCAGGATAAAACGAGGTTCCCATGACTGATTTTGTTCTTACCCAACAACGCGACACCCTATTCGAGATTATTCTGAATCGACCGGACAAACGAAACGCCATTAACTTAGAATTGTTTGAGCAGTTTGAAACGGCCGTTCATACCGCCAACCGCACGCCCAACCTTCGCGCCGTCGTCATTCGCGGCGCCGGCAAAACCTTCTCTGCCGGAATAGATGTCACCAGCTTCTTGCAGTTGGCCGACAAATTTGGCCCCCATTGGCAGCAGCGCATGCGCGCCATCACCGAAACCTTTCAAAAGCCATTGACTCTGTTAGAACGGCTGGAACTGCCCACCATTGCCCTCTTGCACGGCCACTGCCTGGGTTTGGCGATGGAATTAGCGTTGGCCTGCGACATCCGCATCGCCGCTGCCGGGACAAAATTGGGGCTGCCGGAAACCAAACTGGGCATCATCCCCGACGTGGGCGGCACAACTCGTCTCACCCGCCTTGTTGGCCCGGCGCGCGCCAAGGAACTCATTTTCACTGGGCGACAGTTTGACGCCGAACTTGCCGAACGGTGGGGCATTGTTAACTATGTCGTTCCCGCCGATGAATTGGCAAGCAAAGGAGATGCGCTGGCCGCCGAAATCAGTCAAGCGGCGCCTTTAGCCGTTGGCATGGCCAAACGAGTCATTGACGGTCTGGCCGACATTGATCGCGGTCTTCAGCTAGAGGGTTGGGCGCAAAGCCAGCTTTTCAGCAGCGAAGATTTCATGGAAGGCGTGCAAAGCTTCATGATGAAACGGCCGCCCGTCTTCAAAGGGAAATAGACAGAGACGGGAGACAGAAGATAGAGGCCTAGTGAGGGGGAGAAGATGGGTTATTTCAGGCTTGAACGGCTGGAAGTTTGGAAACGGAGTATTGATTGGGCGGATGATATTTTTGTGATTGCTGACGATTTGCCGCAAAAATATCAGTTTTCATTAGGTGAGCAGATGCGCCGTGCCGCGTTGAGCCTGCCAACTAACATTGCAGAAGGGTCAGGGCGCGCTTTAGGCAAGGAAAGTTCGTATTTCTATCGCGTGGCGCGTGGCTCATTGTATGAGGTAGTTAGTTTGCTCGTCATGTGCGGCAAACGTAATGCATTATCTCCTAACCAATACAAAAATTTTCACACCTAAGCCAATGAAATCGCCGCCATGTTATCAAGCATGATGAAATAGCTCTTCTGTCTCTGTCTCTCGTCTCTGTCTTTATTCAAATTTACGGACTTCCTGGAGAAGTCGGCGCGGATTGCCGTCGAATTCGCGCCAGTCGTATTCTCCGCGGGTGAGCTTCCAGAGCACATCGGCGAAAGCGTGGTTGACCGGCGTGGGGACGCCGTTTTCGTGGCCTGCTTTGGCAATGGCGCCATTGTGGAAGAGGACTTCGCTTTGGCCGGAGCCGGACGTTAAATCAATATGGAAAGAGGGCATTTTATCGCCGCGACCGCCAGCGACCAACTTTGTCAAAATAGGTTTCAAAACCACCTTGGGCACACGATTAACCCCCCGGGCCAGTCGTTTAGCGGGCGAACCCGGCAAATCAATCACCTTAAGGCCTAACTTATCCATAACGGCCAACGTTTCTTTGAGCATGCGTACTTCCAAATCGAACATGGCTGCAGATTTATAGACGATGCCTGGCGGCCGGTTTAGAATGGCCGAGGAGGCGTTGCCGATGATATTGAGAAAGGCTTTGGACCATTTCATCGCCTGATAATCTTTGACGACGCTGGTTTTGATGCCCGCCGCATTAAAAAGCTGCGCCCACTGATTGATGTTCTCGCCTGGTTTGGTCGGAGCTAAAGCCAAACCGCGCCCTTCGCGTTCAACGACGAGTTGGTTAATGGTCTCTTTACTAATAGGCATGGTGAAGGAACCGGCGATGACGTGTTCGGGGCCGTATTGTTCGATGAACGGCCGTTCCACCCCAATGCCATTTTGAATTGTAATGATTGTATTGGGCCGGCTGCAAAAAGCGACTAACGGATCCAATGCCGTTTTGAGATGGTATGATTTGACGCCCATCAAAATCAAATCGTAGACCTCATCCCCCATAAACGCCTGAGCGACCGACGATACGGCGCGGGGATGGGCTACGCGTCTTTGTTCGTCTTCAACAATAGCCAGGCCATTGGCCGCAATGACACGGGCGTTGGTTTCCATGTCAATAAAAGTGACATCGTGTTGGGCAAAGGACAGCTTTCCCCCTAAATATCCGCCAACCGCTCCGGCCCCATAGACGAGAATTCTCATTTCACTCTCCAAACATTTTTTATCCGCAGATTGCGTCGATTACGCAGATTTTGTCGCTTCTCCAAGACGGCTGCCGATGAAGTCGGGACGGCCGCGTTGGAAATCGGCGGCGTTCATGGCTCGTTTACCAGCCAACTGAATTTGATCCAAGACCAACCCGCCATCACCTGTCAGGACAACGGCCGTTTCGCCAACTTTAACGATAGTTCCTGGTTCACCGATGGGTAGACGGCCGTCCGCCACTGTCGCTGTCTTAATTTTCAAACTGTTGTCCTGCCAGGTCGTAAACGCGCCTGGCCAGGGCGTCATCGCCCGAATACGGCGATCTAGTTCGGCGCTGGTTTGCGTCCAATCCAAACGGCCGTCTTCCTTTTTAATCATCGGCGCGTAGGTAGATTGATCGTCGTCTTGCGGTGTGGGGGTTAAACGGCCGTGCAAAATATCATTCAGTCGTTCGCCCACCAGTTCGGCGCCTAGTTCGGCCAAACGATCATGAAGGGAAGCGGCCGTTTCGTCGGGTCGAATGGGGATGGCTCGCTTTGCCCACATCGCGCCCGTATCCAGCCCCACATCCATTTGCATTAACGTCACGCCTGTCTCGGCATCGCCAGACAGGATGGCGTGTTGGATGGGCGACGCTCCGCGCCAACGGGGCAGCAGCGAAGCGTGGACGTTTAGACAGCCATGCGGCGGCAGTTCCAGCACGTGCGGTCGTAAAATCTGACCAAAGGCGGCGACGATGATGACATCGGGCTGCCATTGGCGCAGCGGTTCGGCGGCCGCTTCAGAACGCAGCGACTTGGGCTGATACACCGGAATGCCCGCTTGCTCGGCGGCAACTTTAACGGGAGACGGCCGTAACTTTTTGCCGCGTCCGGCTGGTTTGTCGGGCTGCGTCACCACGCCGACCACTTCTTGGGTTTCAATTAACTTTTTCAGACTGGGCACAGCAAAATCAGGCGTGCCCATAAAAATAATTCTTGCCATAAAAAGCATTCTAACGCAGGATGGACTGTTTGCAAACCATTGACGGCCGTCCGTCTCCCCTTTACAATGTTACCAGTAAATAGTCCCCCACTTGACGATTAGGAGGTCAATGATGACTGAAGACATGAACAATGATGAAATGGAATTCGAAGAAAAAGTCCCCATCACTGAAGAACCAATGGATATGGGCAACGTCACCGACGACGATAAATTATGGGCTTTGTTAGCCTATGTGTTTACCCCGCTCATTCCCATTATTTTGATGTTGATGGAAGATAAGAAGGATCGAGCATTTATCAAAGCCCATAACGGCCAGGCTCTGGTCTGGGGCGTGCTGAATGTTATTGTCGGTACAGTATTAAGCGTATTTTTATGCGGCATTCCTTCTTTGTTGATGTGGTTAGTCGCCATTTACTGGGGCTGGCAAGCCTATCAAGGCCAGGAAGTAACGATTCCCGTCATCACCGATTTTGTTAAACAACAGGGCTGGGCCTAACCCCTAAAACCTGACGAAAAGTTTTTAAGGCGTGTTTTGCAACACGCCTTTTTCAATTCTATACATATCCATCAACCATAGGAGGTTTCAAAATAGATGTCGCTAAAGCATTTACGTTTGTCACGGAAGATGAGCGCTGGATGGGCAAAATTGGAATTGGCGCGGCCATTTCGCTGCTCTCTTTTCTGATCATTCCCATACCGCTTTTGGTGGGTTATCTGGTTGGGATTACGCGTAATGTTCAAGATGGCCTGGAACGGCCGTTACCCGAATGGGACGATTTCGGTCAATTGTTCAAGGATGGCTTGTCTGTTATGGTCGGCCAGATTGTCTACACCCTGCCCTTCTGGGTCATTATGTGCATTGCCGTCGTGGCGACTGCCGGGTTGGGCGGTGCGGCGGAAGCAACCGCGACTAGCGAAGATTTGTTGGCCGCCGGCTTCCTGGCAACCTGGGGACTGGTCTCTTGTCTGGCCCTTATTTTTATGGTCGCCATCTTTTTCCTAAGCCCGGCTATTGTCATCCAGTATGTGCGCACTAACGAGTTAGGCGCCATGTTCCGCTTTGGCGAAGTTATCGCTATTGCCCGCGAAAATCTGGGTGATATTGTGATCGCTGCGCTGGCTTCGTTTGGAGCCAGTTTCGTGCTGAGCGCGGCTTTGGGTGTGATCAATATCATTCCCTGCCTGGGACAAATCATTAGCCTTGTGATTGCCATTGCGATGGGGCCGTATTTGACGGCCGTTTCTGGACATCTTTACGGTCAAATCGCCTCCAAAAGCTGGGGCAAAGAAGCGAAATTTAGCTAGGCAGCTTATCAGCATTTCAGCGATTCAGCCGGTCAGCGGTTTGGCTGACTGGCTGAAATGCTGAAACGCCCATTCAAACGCGAAGAGGCGCATCCGAGTTGGATGCGCCTCTTGCTTAGGGAGGGAGGGGGTAGACAGTCGGTTAATTGTCTTTTAAGTCGGCTGTTTCTTCAGTCGGGAGCGTCTCCAAAATAGAGGTTATTTTGTCCGGGTCCTCGGCGATAGGCTGCTCCACAACCATGCCATAACCGGCGCTGATGGGATAGGGTCGAGAACCGAAGCGGGTCAAAGTGGCCGCGCCCAAACCGATGGATAGCAGAATCCACGTGATCAGCCATTCGCCAATCATGAAAGGGATCGCGCTCAATATGCCGACGCCAAAGGTGAGTACGGCCGTACCCAAAACGGCCGTCGTCGCCCGGTTACGCTTCTGTAACTGCAATCTGTCAGCCAGCCATTGGCCTAACAAATCGCCCAGCGTAACCCAACCCAACGCTGTCGCCGCCGCCAGGCCTAATCCCAGCATAAAGACGACCGGGATACCCAAGAGGCCGATGCAAACCAGTGTCAGAATCGCTGTCACCAGGGCCACAGCGCCAATGAGAACCGTCATGGAGAAACCGGTTAGTAAACCCATACCGCCGCTGGCAACTGGTTTACGCCGGATAGTATCGCCCACCTGGGACAGGTGATTGGGAACTAAGGCCGCCGCGCCAAATGCAATGAGCGACATGACCAATGTTTGCCCAAGTGTTTCCATCAAACCGCCAAAAAACGGATTGCGGCTGCGAACGGGCGGTGGCGGGCCTTCAAATCCGCTAGCGGCAATTTCGCTGTTGAAGTTGTCTGCAATCTTTGAGATGTCAGGCATAACAGCCATGATCTCAGGGCCAAATTCCACTGCCGAGCAATTTTGGGCTGATTCGGATTGATTATCTAGTTTTCCACCCAGTAAAGCGCAATCGCCATCGAGAACGGCCGTGCTCTCCACCGTCATATTGCCGCCAAACAAAACGACATCGCCGGTTACCGTGCCGGCAACAGTCACGTTGCCGCCAAACGAGGCAATGTCCCCTTCAACAACAGCGCCTTCCTGAATGATCAAGTCTTCGCCAAACAAGGCGATGTCATTGCTGACCGTCTCGCCAGTTTCAATAACTCTATCATTTGTTTCCTGGGCTAATGCGACGCTTGTGGTCGCCATCAACAACAACAGCAAGGTTATGATAATCGTTAATTGTTTTTGCTTCATTGTTCTAACTCCTCGCGGGCAGGTTACCCGTTCATCCCACTGGGCTGAACCAGCGTTGGCTGGGCCACCAGTTGGCGGAACATACCGCTCCACAGCGAGACAGCGCCAATCATAACCAGCAGCCAGCCCACAATGGCCGGCTGTTGGGCCACATACTCGCCCGCCCCGCTTAACAAAGCGTTCAAAACTGTTCCGACCACGTGCGCGGTCTGGTTGATGGCCTGCCAGACTGTGCGCCATAACGTGGGTTCGGTAACGGCCGTGCCCGCCTTACTGTAAATCCAAATACCAATCAACATGGGCAGCGTACCGCCCAATAACAATGCCCCATACATGACGCCAATCATCCAAACCCGATAACGCCGGTTGGGCAAACGAGCCAATGTACGCTGCGCGAAACCAGCCGCCGGCGCCAATGCCGGCGTTTGGCGGAACAGCATGTCCATCGCTAACAACGCCTGCCACTCGCGTTGGCAGGGCGGACACGCGCGCAGGTGAGCCTCCAGATCGTCTCTGGGGGCATCTGCAAGCTCACCATCGAGCGCGTCCATCATCAGGGGGTAAAAATCTTCATGGTCCATAACATACTCCAATACAATCTCAGGCTGCGGCCTGTTCCATGGCCGGCATGGGGGCTGTTAAGCCATTGGCCATGCCGATCTCGGCCAACTGCCGCCGGGCGCGAAATAAGCGGGATTTAATCGCGCTAACCGTCGTGTCCATCATTTCAGCAATTTCTTCATAAGATAATTCATACCAGTATCGCAAAACAACGGCTTGCCGGTAATCGGGGGCTAATTCCTGTAAAAGGGATTGCACCATATCTTGCTGTTGGCTCATTACCATTTGCGCTTCAGGCCCTTTTTGTCCGTCAGACATCAATGCTGGATGGGGCGGCAGCGGTTCGTCTATCGAGAGCAGCAGCGCTCGCCGTTTTCTTATCAAATCAATGCAGTAGTTTGACGTAATGGATAACATCCAGGTACTAAACTTATGATTCGGGTTATACGTGTGCAGCCGCGTATAAGCGCGAATAAACGCCTCTTGCGCCGCCTCTTCTGCCTCGCCTGAATTATTCAGCATCCGATAAGCTAAGTTATATACTGGCCTTTGGTAGGCTTCGATGAGCTTGCCAAAAGCAGTTTTGTTGCCTTGCCTGGCTTGTTCTAGCCAGACTTGTTCTTCATTTAACACTTCAATCTCCTGACAATTCACTCATCAATACGGCATAGGATGAAGAAAGTTTCAACGAAGGGAAAAAGTCTCAAGAACGGTAGCGCCAAATAGGAAAACGGCCGTTCTGCATGGAGAAAGTATATCATCTATAATGGACATTATGGGTAATTTGGCATGACTGTCATTTTACGCAAACTGCATGAGGGCGATTTACCCGCATTGGGCGACGCTCATCTGCAAGATTGGCACACTCGTCAGCCGGAAGGGCATATCCGGCGCTGCCAGGCGGCAGTGGACGATGCCAAACAAGATCGTTGGCTACAATATGATTGTAAGCCCTTGCCTGGCAACTATCTCCTTGTAAATAAACCGCAGAGACGCAGAGAACGCAGAGAAAATCAAGGAGAATGAGGTTTGTTTTCATTCATTTGATGGTGTGCGCAGCGCGTGGTGTCTCCTCGTATACTATGTTCGTAGTAAGGTACGTAGTCGCGCTGTTCAGCGACGGAGTACCGTCCCCCAAACGCCACTCCGCAGACTACGTGGCTAACTACGAGC
>JANTGY010000064.1 GCA_024762695.1 Anaerolineae bacterium | reverse complement strand
CATTACCCGCCGCTTGACCCATGAAGGTTGGGAAAGCTACCTGGAAACGGGCATAACCAATACCCACTTTATTTACGGTTCGCCGCCTGATGACAATGGTGATGGCGACGGCCAAGCCGCCGACAACAAATTAACCCTGCCGCTCAGCGTGCAAGGCGCAACGATTGGTCAGTTGACCCTGGCCGAACCGCAAGCCATGGCCGCCGAGGCCGCCGGCATTGTGGATGAAGTCGCCCAACGGCTCAGCGCCCACATCGAAAACCTGCGTCTGGCTGCCCAGACTGAAGAAGCGTTGGCCGAAACATCGGCCCAGGCTAACCGCCGGGCTTTGCTCAACCAACTGAGCGAACAGCTTAACCGCGCGCGAACGCTAGAAGAAATTTATGATGTCGTTGCCGACGGCACGGCCAAAATCCTCCCTTCCGACCGCGTTTCCCTGGCTATTCTAAACGATACGGGTGAGCGATTTACAGTCACTTCGTTGGCTGGCGAAGGGAAAACGGTTGTTCCTTTAGGCGACTCGCAGCCTTTAGTCGGCAGCGTTATCGAGCAGGCCGTGCGCTCAAGCCGCGTCATTACCACCCATGACGCCCAGCCTTCCAGTGGATTGGGCATTAGCTCTTCGATGGTGGCTCCCTTGATTACCCGCGAGGGAGTCATCGGCACGCTTAACGTGGGCAGTAAGGCCGTCAACGTTTACGATGATACTGATGAAAGCATGATTCTTCAGATTGCGTCCATCCTCTCTTCGGTTGTCGAAAGTCGGCGGCTGTTGGCAGAGGTTCAAGAACGGGCTGAAGAACTTGCCATTATCAATGGCGTGGCTCGCGCTGTTTCGCAGCAGTTGGAACCGGCGCAGCTTTTGGAAACAGTTTACGATCATGTATCCAGGGTCATGTCTATTGATGCGTACCACATCAGTTTGTATGATGCGGCGACCAATATGCTCAGTTACCCCATTATTTATGAAGACCACGAGCGTGTTGAGATGCCGCCCGCTCCCTTGCGGTCTACTTCAAACACTTACCAGGTTATGCAGACGGGAAAACCGCTGCTTATTGGCCTGACTGACGAAGAAAAGGCAGAGCTGCTGGCAGGCTCAGTTAATCTTATTGGCGACACGTCTAAGCCTATGGCTGCCTCATCAGTTTTTGTGCCGCTGATATTTGGACAGCAGGCGGCCAGCGTTTTGGCGGTTCATAGTTACGAACCTAATGCGTATGACGACGCCGATGTAGCTTTGCTGGACGGTATTGCCCACCATGTGGCGGTGGCGTTGGAAAATGCCCGCCTTTTTGGCGAAACGCAGGCGGCTTTGGCCGAAGCCAAACGGCAAAGCGATGAATTGTTCCTCATTAATCGGGTTGTGGCCGATATAACGGCTTCGCTGGAAATTGAACGCAGTTTGCAGATTGTGGCCGATGAATTGGCGGCGGCGATTGAGGTTGAAGCGTTGGGCATCGCCCTGATGAACGCCGACAAAACCGGTTTGACGGTTATGGCGGAACATGTTGATCCGCAGAAAGCGGAGAGCAGCCTCGGTTTTAATATCCCGATTGAAGGGAGTGAACTGACGCTGCAAGCCATTAACATGCGTGAAACGATTGTGGTTGAGGACGCGCAGCATCATCCGCTGACAGCCCCGGTGCATGATGGGATGCGGATGCGCGGCGTTCATACTTTGTATGTGATTCCGATGTTGGTAGGTAATGATGTTGTCGGTACGGTGGGCATTGATATTTTGGAGCCAGATCGACTGCTTACGCCGCAGCAGTTACGTTTGGCGGAGACGTTGGTGTTTCAGGCGGCAACGGCCGTTCAAAATGCTCGTTTGTTTGCCGAATCGGAAGAGCGGGCGCGGGAATTGGCTGTTATTAACCAGGTGGCCGAAACTGTCTCGCAGCAGTTGGAACTAAAGCAGTTGTTTGCGGTTGTGCATGAGCAAATCCAGCGGGCCATCCCCAATGACGCCTTCTTTGTGGCGACTTTTGACGCCGAGCGCGATCTGGTTCACTTCCCTTACTTGTTTGATGAAGATCAGGTGTATGAAGTAGAACCAATTGTAGCCGATCCGGCCATTGAGGTGGCGCAGGTTATTAAGACGGGCGTGCCCATCCTGAAAAACTATACGCCTGAAGAACAGCGGCAGGAACAGGAAACGAACGACACCTTAATGGCGACGGACAAAGCGCCATCTGGTATGATTTTTGTTCCGCTGCGTGTTGGACAAGAAATCATCGGCGCGCTTTCTGTGCAAAATTACCAATTCTATAATTATGATGAGGCGGATGTGACTTTGTTGGGCGGTATTGCCAACCATGTGGCGTTGGCGTTGGAAAATGTGCGCTTGTTTACAGAGGCGCAGCGCCGGGCGGAACGCGAAGCGTTGATTAATGCCATTGGTCAAAAAATCCAAAGCGCGCCCACTGTACAAAGCGCGCTGCAAACGGCCGTTTCCGAACTAGGTCAGGCCCTAAAACTCAAAAAAGCTACCGTCGCCTTAACCGCAAAAAAACAGGCCAACGGTCATAACCAAGCCTGAGCGCCCAACTGGCGCTTAAGCGTGGAGGAAACCCATGACACAGACAGAAAATGTCATGCGAGATAAATTACAAGAACAAGTCGAGATCGCCCTGAGTGTGGCGCGGGTCGCTTATTGGGAATACGAAGTCGCCGACGAGGTTTTCATCTTCAATGACGCGGCCTACAATATCCTGCAAACGACGCTGGAAAAAGAAGGTAGTTACCGGATTCCCGCCGCCGACTACATGGCCCGGTTTGTGCATCCCGACGATGCGGGCATTCTGATCGATGAGATTCGTCGAGCTTTTAAGTCGGACGATCCTGATTTTACGTCAGATCATGAATATCGCGTTATTTGGGGTAATGGTCAGTCGGGTTATCTCAATATCTTGTTTAAGGCCGAGCGGGATGAAAACGGCCGTGTTACCCGCCTTTACGGAACCGGCCAGGACATCACCCAGCGGCGACAGAACGAAGACGCCCTGGTTAAACGCGCCACTAAAACCGAGGCGCTGCTCAGCCTCACGCGCGTTGCCAGCGGCTCGCTAGATTTGGAAACGATTCTTAACGAAGCTTTGACGCAAGCCCTCATCATTACCGGATTTGATACCGGGCTTGTCAGCATGGTCAACCCGGAAACGCAATTATTAGAGCTGCGCACGCATCGGCTGCCTGATGAGTTTGTACATAGTCTTCAGAATGATGGATTTGACGGCACCCTTTGTCATCTCATTTATCAGCGGCAAGAGCCAATCGTCATAACCGATCTTTCCAATGAGATGCCGGTGGATGTGTCTGGATTGCAGTCGCTGGGATTCCAATCTTATCAAGGCGTCCCCATCGTTGCCAAAGGTAAGGTTATGGGGACGGTATGCCTGTTCGGTCGCAACCGTTTGAAACCGGAAGAAGCCGACATTGATTTGCTGCAAGCGATAGGCCAGCAGGTCGGCTTCGCCATCCGCAACGCTGCTTTATTTGAGCAAACGCAATTCAGTGAAGCGCGCTACCGCACCCTATTCGATTCGGCCGCCGACGCCATTGACATATTGGATGGAAAGGGCAATATCATTGATTGCAATGAAACCTATCTTCACCTGCTGGATTATGGTCGGGATGCGATCATTGGACAGCACATAACCGACTTTTTCGCGCCAGAAAGCGTCAAACTCTTCAAAAAATTCTTTCCACAAGTACAAAAAACGGGAAGGGCCGAAGGGGAATTGACCATGACTCGGCGTGATGGCTCCACCATCCACATCTGGCGCAAAGCGCAAGCCATTTACGATGCAGACAACCAGATAGTTAGCATTGTCGGTTACAATCGGGACGTTACCGAGCGTAAGTTGGCTGAAATTGCCCTTCAAGAAGCCCAGTCCCGCGCCCAAGTTATCCTCAATGCAGTCACCTCCCCGATGCTCATTTCCAAAGTGAGCGATGGGGAAATCCTTTACGCCAACCAACAGTTGTCGGAGTTGATTCGGCTGCCGCTGACCGACCTCATCGGTAATGCGACGCCTGATTTTTATTACAACCCGGCTGACGATAGACCGGCGCTGCTGAGCCTGATTCAGGAAAAAGGCGCGGCGCCCAATTACGAACTGCGGCTTAAACGCGGCGATGGCGAACCGTTTTGGGCCATTATTTCTATCCAACTCTTCGACTATCAAGGCGAAAAGGCGTTGATTACGACGATTCTCGATATTACTGAGCGTAAGGAAATTGAAGATGCCCAGCGGCAGAGTGAAGAGAAGTTCCGCACGCTCTTTGAAAAATCGGCCGACGCCTATCTTATTTTGGGCGACAATGTTGTCATAGATTGTAATCAGGCGATTGTGGATATGTTCAACGTTGCCGCTAAAGAGGATGTTTTGTCGCTGCATCCATCGCAGCTTTCGCCTGAACGGCAGCCTGACGATCAATTGTCTTCCACTAAAGCTGATGAGATGATTCAAACGGCCGTTGCCAACGGCAGTCACCGCTTTGAATGGATGCACCGGCGGGCCAACAGCGAAGATTTCCCGGCTGAAGTTTTACTCTCACCCATTACTTTGGATGGCGCGCCGGCCGTTTTTGCCGTTATTCATGATGTTACCGAGCGTAAATTAGCCGAAACTGCCCTCCATGAAGCGCAAACCCGCGCCCAAACGATCCTCGACGCAGTCACAACGCCGCTGCTTATTTCCAAAGTGTCAGATGGAAAAATTCTTTATGCCAATGAATTGTTAGCCGATATGATCCAACTGCCATTGGACGATCTCATTGGCGATGTGACGCCTGATTTTTATTTCGACCCTGACGACAGACCCAAGCTTCTCAACCTGCTCCGCGAACATGGGGTGGCAACCGATTATGAACTTCAACTCAAACGGGGCAGCGGCGAATCATTCTGGGCTTCGATCTCCATTAAGATTTTTGATTTTCAAGGCGAAGCAGCGCTAATTACCACATTCCTGGATGTTACTGAGCGGAAGCAAATGACGCTGGCTTTGCAAAGAGCGCAGGCACGTTCTCAGTTTATTCTGGAATCGGTCACGCTGCCGCTGTTGGTCTCGCGCATCAAAGACGGTACGGTCATTTATGCGAATGACCGCATCGCTGAGATGGTGGGGATTGCGCCAGAAGATGTGATGGGCAACCAAACGCCCGATTTCTATCATAATCCGGAAGATCGCCTGGAAATCCTTAACGCAATCCGCGAGCATGGCGGTATTGATAACAAGGAATTAGCCTTAAAACGCGCCGATGGCAAGCTGCTTTGGGCTATTTTATCGAATCGTCTGGTAGATTTTGAAGGCGAGCCGGCTATCATTACCACGCTTATTGATATTACGGCTCGGAAAGAAGCGGAAGAGGCATTAGCCAGGCGGGCCGCTGAATTTGAGATGGTTTCTCGTGTTAGCGCATCGGCCGCTACTATCTTGGAAACAGATAAGCTGTTACAAGAAGTGATTGACTTGACGAAAGAGCGTTTCAATCTTTACCATGCCCACATTTATTTGCTCAATGCCAATGGCGATGCGTTGGTGTTGACGGCGGGAGCTGGCGATGTTGGTCGGCAAATGGTCAGCGAGGGACGCAGTATTCTCCTGAGTCGGGAACAATCCCTGGTGGCGCAGGCGGCGCGTACCGGTCAGGGCGTCACCGAAAACGATGTCCGTGAAAATCCCGCATTTCTCCCCCATCCGTTGCTGCCCCACACGAGAGCGGAGATGGCGGCGCCGATGATTGTCGGCGACCGGGTAATTGGGGTGCTAGATGTGCAGTCGGATGAAGTCGGCCGTTTTACGGAACAGGATGTGATGATTTCGACGACGTTGGCAGCCCAGATTGCTGTGGCGTTGGAGAATGCGCGTTCCTTTGAGCAAGCGCGAGAAGCGGTGACGAACCTGAATGAGATTACGCGCCGCTTAACGCGCGAAGGATGGCAAGAATATCTAGCCGATTCGCCCAGCGAGACGACTGGTTTTGTTTATGATCCGGCGCAGATTAACCCGATGCTGCCGCTAACTGGCGTGGTTTCAGAGGCAACGGCCGTTACGACGGCCGTTAATGGAACTGGCGCAGCTTCATTGCTGGCGCAAGCCATTACAGTGCATGGCGAAACGATTGGCGAGCTGGCGGTTGAGCCGGATGAAGCGGATGAACAGGAGATGGCTGAATTGATTACGGCCGTTGCCGAACAATTGAGCGCCCGGATCGAAAACCTGCGCCTGACCGACCAAACGCAAACGGCGTTGGCTGAAGCGGAACGGCAGAGTGAAGAGTTGGCTCTCATCAACCGCGTTGTGACAAATGTAGCGGCTTCGCTTAATTTGCAAGAGAGCCTCGAAATTGTGGCCGCCGAATTGGCCCAAGCCATTGCTGTGGAGCAGGTTGCCATCACGCTGCTAAATGAAGCGCGTACAGAAGCGACCGTCGTGGCCGAATATTTCGGCGAATCGGAATATGAAAGGGCTCTGGGCATTGTGTTCTCCCTGGCCGACAATCCGTTGACGCAGCAAGTGGTGGACTCGCGCCAACCGGTGATTGTGGTTGACGCCCAGCATAATTTGCTGACTGCGCCAATCCATGATGTGATGCGCGCGCGCGGTACGCAAACCTTGGTTATCTTGCCAATGACGTCCGGTAACGAAGTGATTGGCACGGTGGGCATTGATATTTTGGATGAGAAGCGGACGCTCCGCGAAGTGGAACTCCGTTTGGCGGAAACGTTGATTTTCCAGGCGGCGACGGCCGTACAAAACGCCCGATTGTTTAACCAAACGCAGCAAGCGCTGGACGAAACGGAAGAACAGGCGCGTCGTCTGGCTCAGTTGAACCAAATGAGCGCCGCCCTGAATCAGGCCGAAGCGTTGGCGGATGTGTATGATACGGCCGTTCGTGAAACATCGAAGGTTTTGCCGGTCAATCGGGTAAGTCTGGCGTTGTACCATGACGACGACGATTGCTTTGAGGTTGTCGCTTTTTGGGGCGAGGAGATGGGGATGCCGGTTGGCTCCCGTCTTCCGGCGGCTGATTCGCCGCTGCTGACAGCGATTACAGAGAATCGCATCGTAGGCAATCAGCCAGAAGGCGTCATTGCCTCCGCTTTGTTTGCGCCTTTGTTTGTAAGCGGACGGGCTATTGGCGTCTTGAATGTGGGCGATGAGAAAGCGAACGCTTATGACTTACGCGATGAACAATTGCTGCGCCAGATTGCGGCATTGGCCGGATCAATTATTGAGACGCGGCGTTTGTTGGAAAATGAACAAAATCGCGCCCGCCGCGAGCAGACTTTACGTGAAATTGCGGAAAAGGTGCGTGGTTCGGCCGATGTAGAAACGATTATGAGAACGGCCGTTACCGAAGTCGGCCGTGCGTTAGGACGGCGGACATACATTTCTTTGGACGAAAATGCCGTAAATACCGACTCTGTTAAGTAGTGACAACCCCCACGTTTGTGTGGAGCAACCTTATGACTCACCGTTTACTTAAACAACAATTGAAACAGTTCAATCTAAACGAGTCCGACCCTCCATCATTGGAGCAATGGCAAGCGTTCGTTCAGCACATTGAACAATCCTACACGGCCGTCGAGCAGCCAAAGTATGAGCAGTTGGTGGAAACAGCTAACGATATCATATTTACTGCTGATTTGAAGGGTTATTTTACTTATGTTAATCCCCCGGCTGAACATTTAACGGGTTACAGTGCGAAAGAATTACTAGGAAAACATTTTCTGGAATTGATGCGGTCCGATTATCATGAGAAAGCGCAGCGCTTTTATGCAAAACAGGTCGAAGAACGTGTGCTCAATACCTATTTTGAGTTTCCCGCCGTTGTTAAGAACGGCAAAGAATTATGGCTGGGGCAAAATGCGCAACTCATCATGGATGATGATGAAATAATTGCTTTACAAGCTATCGCCCGCGACATAACTATCCGCAAACAGACCGAACGCCAACTTCTTCTCCAGGATACAGCGCTCCACGCCGCCGCTAATGGCATTGTCATTACCGACCGCGATGGCAAGGTGATTTGGGTTAATAAAGCGTTCACGGCCTTGACTCAATATGAATCCGACGAAGCCGTTGGCAAGAATCCACGCCTTTTGAAATCCGGCCAACAAGGGCCGGAATTTTACCAAAAGATGTGGCAGACCATTGCCGCTGGCGAAATTTGGCAAGATGAAGTGGTTAATCGGCGCAAGGATGGCAGCCTTTACGTCGAGGAGATGACCATTACGCCCGTCCGCGCAGGGGGCGACGACATAACGCATTATATTGCCATTAAAAAAGATGTTACTGAACGCAAGAAGAAAGAGGCGCAACTTGCCAAAAGCCAGCAGAGCCAGGAAACGCTAAACGCGATTTTGCAGTTGTCGTTGGCTGAATCGTCATTAGACGATCTGCTGGAACAAGCGTTGGATATTATCCTGGCTACGCCCTGGTTGTCTGTACAGGCTAAAGGCAGCATTTTCCTGACGGCCCCCGATTCGGCCGAGTTGATCATGAATGCGCAGCGTAATTTGGGTAAGCCGCTGTTGACAAAATGCGCCCGCGTTCCTTTTGGGCATTGTTTATGCGGGCAGGCGGCGGCTAGCGCCGAAACGATTTTTGCTGGTTGTGTAGACGGCCGTCACCAGATTCAATACGACGATATGCCCGGTCACGGCCATATTAACGTCCCCATCCTGCTGGATGGCAGCGTGCTTGGCGTGCTCAACCTTTATATTGAAGAGGAACGCCAGCGCGATGAACAAGAAATCGCTTATTTGGAAGCGATTGCCAAAACATTGGCCGGTTTGATTCAACGCAAGCGGGCTGAAGACGATCTGGCCGAACAGCGTTCTTTTTTGCGACAAGTGATTGACATTCATCCGTCATTGATGTTTGCGAAGGATAGAGACGGCCGTTTCACCCTTGCCAACCAGGCTATGGCCGACGTTTACGGCGTCACCGTTGAAGAACTCATTGGTAAAACCGAAGACCAACTTGTGTCAGACCCGGACAGAGCCGCCCATTTCTTGCAAGAAGACCGCGAAATCATGGACACATTGCAAGAAAAACAATCACCGATGGATATAAGCGTCGATGAAGAAGGCGGCATCCATCGGTACTTGACAACAAAACGCCCCATCATTGGGCGCGATGGAAAAGCTAACCAGGTGCTAGGCGTCGTTACCGACATCACCCACATCATTCAGGTCGAACAAGAGCTGCAAGATAGTGAAGCGCGCTTCCGTCGCCTCTCTGACGCGACCGTTGAAGGCGTCCTCCTTCATGACAACGGCAGAATCATCGAAGCCAACGCCGCCTTGTCCAAAATGGCCGGCTATGCATTAACAGACCTCGTTGGAGCCAGCGTCTTCGAATTGATTGTTCCCCAGTACCATCAACTAGTCCAGCGCCATATGCAGGCCGAATACGACCAGCCTTACGAAATTGAAGCGATGCGTAAAGATGGTTCAACCTTCCATGCCGAACTATTGGCAAGTACACTGCCTTACGAAGGGCGTACCGTCCGCGTGGCTACCGTCCGCGACATCACGGAACGAAAACAGGCTGAACGGCAAATCGAAGAAGCGCTAGAACTGCGTAACCGCCAACTCGAAATCAGTCAGGCGCTTTCCAATGCGCGTACGGAAACAGAAATCATTAACGCCGTCGTCCACAAAGCTGGTTACTATCCCGAAGCGGGCGTTTCTATCTTTATGATGGAACCTGATGGCAAACAGTTAACCGTCAAGGCGCGTAATCCGTTGCAAAGCGGGTTGAAACCGATGCCGCTTGGTTCCAAAGTTTCACTAACCCAAATGCCCCAATTATTTTCACCCGATCAAAGCTTTGTAACAGGGCACGTCCTCAAGGACAAGAGAGCTTCCAAAGCGATGAAACAGATGGCTAAAAATACGGGAATGGTGAGCTGGGTCGCTTTTCCCATTACGGCTGGTAATGAGTGGATGGGAACGTTAATGGCGGCCGGGAAGGAAGAGGATTTGTTTGATGAACAAAAGCTGGCGGTTTATCATTCTTTAGCTGAACAGAGCGCGATTGCTTTGCGGGCGGCTCGTTTATTTGAAGAGACGCAGCGTTCGTTGGAACGGCGCAGTCGTCAAATTCGCCTTTCCACCCATATTGCCCAAGAAATTGCCGCCGCTTCTGACTTGCCGCATCTATATGAGCGCGTTGTGACTTTAATCAAGGAATCCTTTGGCTATTATCACACCCAGTTGATGCGATACGATCCGGCGCTAGATGTGATGGCTCTGATTGTGGGTTACGGGGATATTGGCGAACAAATGCTGACCATGAACCACTCCATGCCAATGGGCGTGGGGCTGATCGGGACGGCCGCTGTTACCGGACGGTCTATTCTTCGCTCGAATACCGCCGATGATCCCTATTGGCAAGCCAACGTCTTACTGCCCGATACGAAAGGCGAAATTGCAGTTCCCATTAAATTGGGCGATGAGGTGTTGGGGGTTCTTGATGTGCAAAGTAATCAACCAAACGCCTTGACAGAAGACGACCAATTAATGCTGGAAGGGTTGTGCGGCCAAATTGCGGTTGCCATTGAAAGCACGCGCTTGCAGCAAGAGATGGCTGACCGTTTGCGCGAGTTAAACACTTTGCAGCGGTATATGAGCCGCGATGGTTGGCAATCATATCGCACGGCCAAAACTCAATTAAACGGATTCCGGTATGATCAATCCGGTGTGCGCCCCATGAGAGAGCAGGAATTACCGTTGATTAGCCGTTCGTCGGCAGAGGGACGTAATGGGAAAACGGCCGTAAAACCCACCCCCATTTCCAAACAACCGGCCCTAGAAAATGAATTGATTAATCGACCGCTCGTGATTCGGGGCGAAACGATTGGCGCGTTGGCCGTCGAAAATAACCCGCAGCAGCCCCTCTCTGATGAAGAGACCGAATTTCTTAATGCCATTGCCGAGCAGGTGGCAGAGGCGCTCGAAGCAGCCCGCCTGTTCGAGCAGACGCAAACTGCTCTCACCGATCAGGAGCGATTAGCTTCTGAACTGGGGACTGTCGCCGAGGTAAGCACGGCCGCTTCCACCATTTTGGAAGTGGATAACCTGCTGCAAACAGTTGTCGAATTGGTCAAACTGCGTTTTGGTCTTTACCATGCTCATATTTACCTGGTAAACGAAAGCGGCGACCGCCTGGTTTTACGAGCCGGCGCGGGCGATGTGGGGCAGATCATGGTGTTAGAGGGGCGGGAAATCCCGTTTGACGCTGAATCGCTCGTCGCCCGAACCGCGCGTAAACGGCAAGGCTTTATCGAAAACGATGTACGGAAAATTATAGATTTCATGCCCCACCCATTATTACCTGACACCCAGTCGGAAATGGCAATTCCATTGATTGTCGGCAGTACGTTAATTGGCGTCCTCGACTTGCAATCAGATAAAGTGGGCTACTTTACTGAAGAAGCGATGCAGGTTCAACGCACGCTGGCTTCTCAGATTGCGGTTGCCGTGCAAAATGCAACTATGTTCGCCGACCAGGTGGAAACATCTAGCAAATTGCGTCAACTTGATAAGCTAAAGTCAGAATTCCTGGCCAGCATGAGCCATGAGCTGCGCACGCCGCTAAACTCCATCATTGGTTTTGCCGACGTATTGCTTGAGGGGCTGGACGGCGACCTGAACGAACGCATGGAACAAGATGTGCGGTTGATTCGAGACAGCGGGGCGCATCTCCGCGATTTGATTGGCGATATTTTGGATATGTCGAAGATTGAGGCGGGGCGTATGGAACTGCGTTACGAAGAGATTGATATGCGTCAGGTTGCCCAGGATATTCTGGCAACGGCCGGCCCCCTGGCTAATGAGAAGAAGCTAGAGCTTAAGTTGGACCTGGGCGAGGATGTTCAGACTATTGAAGCGGATCGAACCCGCATTCGCCAGGTGTTGTGGAATATCATGGGGAATGCGATTAAGTTTACCGAAAAGGGCAGCGTTACGCTTTTGATGGAAAGGCAGCAAAATATGGTGCGTGTCTCTATTCGGGATACGGGTATCGGTATTAAACCGGAAGATATTGTTACGGTATTTGAGCAGTTCCGGCAGGTTGACGGCAGTTTGAATCGGAGTGTGGGCGGCACTGGCTTGGGGATGCCCATCACCAAGAAGCTAATTGAACTACATGGCGGCGAGATTGGCGTGGACAGTGTTCCCGGGCAAGGTAGTACGTTCTGGTTTACGCTTCCTGTGCAACGGCCGTAAGTTACATCAGGTGACTTCAGCGTTAAAATCAACGCCTGTTGCGTGAATGAATAGAGAATGTAGGGTGTTGGGTGTTTTCTAGCGGGAAAGAATCATTTAAAATAGAGTTGTAAACAGAACAGAATCATAGGATTGTAAACGGTAGATTTTGAACAGGTTAAAGGTATAAAACATTATGGCAGAAGAACGTAAACAAGTTCTGTGCGTTGAAGATAATTCAGTAAATATGTTACTGGTTTCGCGTATTGTGGAAGCGGAAGGGCATGAACTTATTAAAGCGGAGGATGGGCCTAAAGCATTAGACATTCTTAGCGACACGGTGCCAGATATTATTTTGTTGGATATTAACTTGCCGGGTATTGACGGCTTGGAGTTAGCGCGCCGCTTTAAGGCGGATGACCGTCTGGCTCCCGTTCCGTTGGTAGCGACCACGGCTCAGGTATTGGTGGGCGACCGGGAGCGTTGCCTGGAAGCGGGCTGCGACGATTATTTGCCTAAGCCGTTAGATATTCGCAAATTGCGCGAAGTTATTCGCCAATATCTGGATAATAGTGAACAATGAGCGCGGTAAACGCTCATTGTTCGTTGTAAATTTCTTGGCCGATTAACACGGCCGTTTCCCCTTGCGTTTGGGTCAAAAAAATAATCCGGCTTTGGCTGCCGCTCAGTCGCAACTGCCGTCGCAATGTATCCGGTTCCAGCGGCGAGCCGCGCTTTTTAATGGTCACCTGGCCGATGTCGCGTTGGCGCAGGTAGTGGCGCAGCCTTTTTAGCTGGAAGGGGAAGCTGTCTTCGATGGCAAAACAGCGGGCGAAGGGGGTTGGTTGGGCGGAAACGGCCGTCAAGTAAGCAATATCGTCGCTAATTTTGGCCGCGCTTAAACGTTGAGCCAATGCTTCGACCAAATGAGCGCGGATAACGGCCTTGTCCGGTTCATACAAGTAAGCCTGGGGTGGGACAACAGGGATGGGCGCGGTTGGCATATCGGCATCGGTGAGTGTATGCTCCCCAGGCAAAAGCGTGGCTCGTCGCCGCGCCGCGCTCCTTAAATCGCCAAACCAGAGAACTCCCTCTCTGACTTCCCCTTTGTAGGAAATAAATTCAACTTCAGCGCCGTCGGGCAGCTCGTCATAATCCACGCCGGGGCTGATTTTGACGGCCGTACTCGCCACCTCCGTGCGCCAGCGTTCAACCAAACTCAGCGGCGGGCGATATTGTCGCATGGAAAAGAGGCGACGGCCGTGTTCGTCGCGCCGCGCCGGATCGAAAAAGCAAGCCTGAACGGGCAGGGGAGAAAGTTCCATCAAATCGGCTTGGAGCGGCTGGAAATTGGCGGAACGGCCGTACACACGCACATTTTCCTGCGCCATTGCCAATCGCAGCGGATCCCATTCGACGCCAATGACGTGAGCATGGGCAGCCAGGGCGATGGCGTCGCCGCCGATGCCGCAGCCTAAATCGGCAACGCGGGCAAAGCCAGCCTCGGCAAAGCGTCGCGCCCGGTATTCGGCGACAGGTTCGGCGGATGCTTGCTCCAGCGCCGCCCGCACAAAGAACATCTCTGCGGCGCGGCTGAATTTAACGGTGGCTCGCTGACGCAGCAAGATGGTTTCCAAAACGGCCTGCGCCTGTTCGGGCGACAGGCGTTTTCGTAACTGGCTGGCAATTTGCAGATGGTTTTGCGGTGTGATGGGGGTAACGGCCGTTTGCTTTAGCCACCGTTCGCCATCGGGAGAGAGGAGGAAAT